>JBDTDX010000231.1:0-32872 GCA_039922815.1 Granulicella sp. | reverse complement strand
AATACTTACCGGCAGAGTTCCGGCCCCAAAACTTGTCATGGTTCTGAAAGATCACCCGGTGCAGCCCGGCCCAGCTACGCTCGACCCTGATGATCAGAACGCTGGGCCCCGCCGCCCTCCTCACCGCCTTGATGGTGTGGCGGATTCGGGGGCTCAGGCCCGCCGCGATGATGCTGTCCAATCGTCCACCTCGAGATCCAGGTCCGCAGCGCCCGTTCCGGTTATCTGGGTGGGCAGGCCGCCGGCCTCGCTCATACCGAACACCAGGTCGCCGCCGCCTGTGTTCGCGAACGGGGAGACGTCGGCAAGAAGCTCCTTCTTATCGCTGTCGCTGTTGCCGGGCAGATCGCGCTTGTAGTCGATGGTGCGCCCCTCGGCGACGCCGTTGGTGATGAGGGCTTGAAGGTCTTCTTCGGTAATTGCGTTCAGCGCCTTCGGGATCATTGGCCTGGCCTATCCACAGACATGCTATTTGACCTCCAGAAAGTGCTTCCATTGTTTCGGAGTGGTAAAGATGGGGAGCATATCTCGCAGGATAATGTGCCGTAGCAGGCGACATAGCAGCATGATGGATGCTTTATGCAGAACATTCGCGTAAGTCAATAGACCAGGATAGGAAGCATTAACATTGCGCGTGGAACTGACCGGTGGCAGCTCAAGAAATCTTGAAAGAATGATCCCGCCGTGAGCGATCTGATTTCGAAGGACGTAGATGCCGGATGCCAATCGTCCACGCTGTAGGGAGATACTCCTTTAGCTTCCAGCCCAGGGAACACCTGAGTCTCTGGCCCGAGTATCTTGCAGAACCGTTGCTTGAAGACCTTCGCTTTTTCCCCCATCAGGATAGAGTCCATCGCCGCCACCCACAGCAGTGTTTTCACGTATATGTCACCGCCTGACATACCGTTTAGGAGGAGCCCGAGCGGGGTATTCAAGCGCGCTGTTCGGTCTCTATAAGCGCAAGGACGCCGTCCACGACCTTCTCTATTTCCTCGGGGTTGAGCGCGCCTGCGCCGCTCATTCGGGCGCAGCCCGCCGATGTCAGGATCTGGTTGTGATCAATCTGGTAGAGGTTGAGCGACGTATCGCCGGACTGGATGAAGATGTCGAATGTGTAGCAGCCTACCGGTGCCGCGACTTGCAGCGCCAGCATCGTATTCGCCAGCGTCCTGCTCGCCTTGGCCTCGATCGGTGTACCGCCGCCTTGGTGAGGGTGCTCGACCTCGAAGTCTAAGCACATCCATCGGCTGAGCTGAGAAACCCTCGTTATCTCATCGGGGCTCATTAACTGACCCCAACTGCTTACATACGGTTTCTTAGCTTCCGAAAGCGAGCGGGTCGAGACACCGTTTCGGAACGTCATGTCCGGCAGCTAAAGATGGAGCTACAGCGGTAGATAGGCTTTTCGGACGCTCGACACTCGCGAAGCCTCACCTCCCCTGGATTCTGAATGCTGGCAGGGATCAGCTTAGCAGGCGCTGACGCCAGTTGTTCTTACGGCCGCCAGTGTTGGCCAATGCGCTAATTAATCGGAACGACGATGTGTGGCGACTCGTATGGAGGAACGCCGACCTGTGTCGAACAAGGGCAGAGGTCAAGCCATGCGCGAGGGTGCTGGCGATGGTGCTGGCGAGGGTGCTGAAATTCGGGAGCTGTGTTTTTCCCAGTGTTTTTGAGTGCTCAAGGGTGCTGTAGTTAGCCATCAACGCCCATGAAATCATTTAGATACAATCAATTAGCGTAACTGCCACGGCAGAGATGGATTAAACGCAGACGCAGCTGTCGAATTCGTAAGGCAGAAGGGCCTTCAGGTTCATGATGCGGAGAACTGCACGCTTGCTAAAGTGCTTTGTATCCGATTTCTGAAGGCCCCCCAAAT
This sequence comes from Granulicella sp., assembly GCA_039922815.1. GTDB lineage: Bacteria > Acidobacteriota > Terriglobia > Terriglobales > Acidobacteriaceae > Edaphobacter. Next base: position 30,993 of record JBDTDX010000231.1, on the reverse strand, counting down.
TCTTTCAAGTTTTCGTGCAGACCGGTTCTATACGTGAATCGGCCCAGGATTCTGCCAACCACAGTCACGAATTGCTTGCCCAACGATCTTGCCGGCCTTCGCAGCATCTTCTGCTTCAACCGAACCGGCATTCAGCCGCACGACGTTGTTTTCGCCGGGGTCAATAAAGAACGGTTCACCATCGGCGATACGAACGCCAGCAGCAGCGCTTCGCTCCTGAATATGTTTGGAATCTACGCCAGGGGGCAGCCGCACCCACACGTTGACACCATCAGAACCGCTCCAGTAGCCACCCCCAAGTGGCGCTACGATTTGATTCAAGGCGGCACATGCGCTTCGTCTGCGGTCGCTGTAAGCATCGCGCGTTTTCTTCAAGGCCACGTTCAACTCGTCTGTTTGTAATGTCCTTGCAAGAACTCGCTGAAGCAAACGTGAACTCCAACCGTCGGCGAAGGTTTTGGCCTCTACCAGTTGTTCCCGGATAAAGGGACGCGCGACGGCTGCTGCCATTCTCAGGTCCGGAGCTATTGATTTAGAAAACGAACGCACATGCAAGACCCGATTCTCTAACTCGGAAATAGAAAGCAAAGAGCCCGGCTTGGTGGTGGCAATGCCTGCGATTTGATCGTCTTCCACCACGATTGCGTCAGGATGTGCCTTCAGTACGTCGGACAGCTCGGATAAACGATCCATCGACCACGAAGCGCCGGTTGGATTGTGGCCACGTGGCGTCAATATGACTAATCTTGCACCATCACGCAAGGCCGCATCGAGCGAAGCCGGTACCGCGCCAAAGCGGTCCACGGCGACGCCGACCAGCCGCCCACCGGCACGCTGTAAAGTGTCCATCAGAGTTGGATAACCAGGCTCTTCGACCGCGACCAACAACGTGGATTTTTCCGATCTCACGCTCACGATTTCGTAGATGAGAGCAAAAAACTGCTGTGCCGAACTACCGATAATCAGATCCTGCGTTCGCGCGGGAATGAGGTCGTCTTCCAATATCGAAACCAAGATGTTCGCCAAAGGCTGGATAGGTTCGGGACCGGCATACTGTAGATCGGCTGATGTGACTTCCTGAATGCAATCTGCCCAGGCCCGACGGATAACGTCGAGTGGCAGCAGCTTCGCATCCGGCCGCCCCGTGCTACATTCCATCGCGTTTGGGTACGTGGCGCGGAGTCGCGAACTGGCACGCATTAAAGCATTCCGCCGCCAAGGGCTTCGAGTTCCCCTCAGCTTGGGTAGCTGTAGTGGGTCGGTGGCGCTGCTCGAATTCGACGAATTGCCGGTTACTTCCTGCCAATCTGAAACGACGAAAGTGCCGCGGCCCACTTCGGCACGTACGAATTTGCGGCTCCCCAAGAGGTCGAATGCGGAGCTGATTGTCGTAGCGCTCACGCTCGTAAGGCCCGAGAGTCGACGCACCGTGGGCAAGCGGTCTCCCGGACTGAATTCGCCCGCCCGTATCGCGCGTTCAAAGAAGGCAGCCAACTGTTCATAGCGGGGTGGCCCAAACTCCTTAAACACAAACTGCCCCATCTTTTCGATCGGCTTCAACATCCTCTAATTGTACGGCATTGTTATCGCGATTAAAAATGTTGTCCTTGTTCTCTTGTCCCTTGCGGCTAAATTCTTGAACGCGACTATGTATTGAACCCTTTTGTATATCAAATGACTTGATGACAATGACTAAGCGTTCATTATTTATCGAAACGCAAATTGGTGAATTTTTCGATATCCCCTCAAGTTATCTCCAATTTTACTGGGGTTATTGTCGCTATTAAAAATATTTTAAATTTTTCTTGACACCAGAACATGTGAGCGCATAGGTTGCATCTTGTCTTTTATTGTAGCTCAATTGTCTTGATGACAATGGTTAAGATTGTTCCGTACAGTTGTTCCAGCTGAGGACTATCCAGCCATCTAAACCACGAGGTAACAGCATGAAGCTTCTCTACCGAGTAACATTTCTTGCCGCGATTGCGGTGATCGTATGGCTGGGTACGACCTCTACACCATTGTTTGCGCAAGCATCCACTGGGGCGGTGGCTCAGATCATAGGGTCGGTTTCCGATCCCACTGGGGCAGTCGTTCCCGGAGCCAAGGTGAAAGCCACCCAGACAGACACCGGCTTTATACGGACTGCAGTCACTGGGGCAGACGGAACATACGTCCTTCCTACTTTGAAAGTTGGACCTTATGAACTCGAGGTTGTTAGCTCAGGGTTCAAAACGTACTTTCGGAAGGGAATTGTCCTCCAGGTAAATGACAACGTTACGGTTGGCATCGCGCTCCAAATTGGTGCGTCCAGTGAGAGCGTCGCTGTCAATGCAAATGCCTCGATGGTAAGTACGGAATCGTCATCAGTCTCATCGGTCATCGAAAATAGCCGTGTGGTGGATCTCCCCATGAATGGAAGGGACGTGACGCAATTAGTTCTGCTCTCTGGCGCGGCCGTGCAGACGAATTACGGCGATTCCATCAGCAGCAAAAACTATCCGACCTCTCATACCATAACGGTGGCCGGGGGCGAAGCTGCTGGAACTGGCTATGTGGTGGACGGTGGCGGCGCGTATAACGATCTCTACGGGGGCTCTAATCTGCCATTGCCTTTCCCTGATGCGGTGCAAGAATTCAGCGTTCAAACCAGCATGATTCCTGCGCAGTATGGTGGATACCCCGGGGGGGCCGTCAATCTCGTCACCATGTCGGGAACTAACAAGTTCCATGGAGATGTTTTCGAATTTATACGCAACGGTGCGGTGAATGCCACTAACTATTTTGCAGCCAAGGCTGATACGCTGAAACGCAGCCAATTTGGCGGCACGATAGGCGGACCGATAATAAAGGAAAAGCTTTTCTTTTTTGGCGGATATCAGGGGACGATCACGCGCACCTCTCCACCTACTAGCACTTTTTTTGTCCCCACTGCAGCCGCCCTCAAAGGGGATTTCAGTACGCTCCAGTCAGCCACGTGCACTAGCAAGCCTGGCACTCTGACCAACCCTGCGGGGGGGAAATTTTCAGGAAACTACATTAATCCTGCTTTATTCAATTCCTCGGCAACACAATTGGTACAGAAATATATTCCTCCTACCAGTGATCCGTGCGGAAAACTCCTGATCGGGATTCCAAGCCCGAGTAGTGAAAATCAGTACATTGGAAGGGTTGACTGGACTACCACACGCAATAGTGTATTTGGCCGATACTTCAATACGCACTACAGCAATCCACCTCTCTTCAACGGAAGCAATCTCCTTCAGACCACTCGGGCTGGAGTGAACATAATGGTTCAGGCGTTCACCGCAGGCGATACCTACTCTCTTACCTCAAAAATGATTAACAGTTTGCATTTGACTTGGACCCGGGAGGCGCTTACTCGGGGGCCAGCCGCAAACCTGCCTTCTGCCGACAGCCTGGGACTTGCTATTGGCGCTTCTCCGGGGAATACTCCGTCCTTCAGTATCAGCGGAGGATTTACAACGAGTTGCGGCACTTGTGCCAATGCATACGTCAATAGGAACCAAGCTGAAGTAAGGGATGACGTCAGCTGGATCCATGGCCGCCACCAGATTTCATTTGGGGGGCTTTATGAGCGCGCGCAACTGAATCAAACATTCGCGACCCTTTCTACCGGGAGTTATTCCTTCGACGGGTCGTTCACAGGCCTTGGACTTGCCGATTTTCTCCTTGGGGACGTACATGGATTTAGCCAAGGTTCGTCGCAAGTTTGGAATGCCAGGGATAACATCCTGGGACTGTACTTGCAGGATAATTTCCACGCTAGCAACCGGCTCACACTCATGAGTGGTCTCCGCTGGGCTCCTTACTTTGCCCCATTTGACATCTACGGTCGTAGTTCGCACTTTGACAAGGCCGATTTTGCTGCCGGGCTGCACAGCAAAATGTTCCTCAATGCACCGCCAGGCACCTACTTCCCCGGGGACACGATTCCGGGTGAGGGAGCCTTCCCGCGGGCTGGGACACATCATCGTTTATGGGATTTCGAGCCTCGGATCGGTATCGCCTGGGATCCTACGGGTTCAGGACTTTGGAGTGTGCGAACATCCTACGGCATTTTCTACGCGGATCCGGAAATGGCAAATTTTGAAACATATTCCTACATCGCCCCATACGGGAACCAGATCTCACTCACCAGCCCCACAGGAGGCCTTTCCCATCCCTATGCGGGCATTCCCGGTGGCAATCCATTTCCCCTTCCTTTTCCGCCGCAGACCGATGCGCTCTTCGTTCCCGCCGGTCAGTTCTTTACTTTGCCTTTGCATATTCACCCGCCAAATACGCAGCAGTGGAACCTTTCGGTCCAGCGGCAGGTGGGAGCGGATTTGCTTCTCACGGCGTCTTATATCGGGAACAAATCCACTCACCGCTGGGTGGGGATTCCGTTGGATCCTGCCGTGTACATACCCGGCATGTGCGGCGCGAGCCCATGTTCCACGACTGCAAATACGCAGTCTAGACGTGTCCTGAGCCTCATAAATCCGACGGCCGGGGCTCTCATTGGCAGCGTTCCTTACACTAACGACGAGGCCAACGCTGGATACAACGGCTTACTCCTTTCGGCTAACCGTCGGTTCAGCGGGCATTTCAGTGTCCTGGCGAACTACGCGTGGTCACACTGCTTGAGCGAGGGGGAGCAAAATTCGGCAGGAGGTGGGGGGAGCATCCAAGATCCGTCTAACATCTCCGCGAGTCGTGGGAATTGCATCAGCGACATCCGGCATATATTCAATTTGTCGTACATCGTTATGAGCCCGCATTTCAAGAGCCCGATTATGAACAAGCTCTTCAGCAACTGGCAACAAGCGGGAATCATTGGAGCTCACAGCGGAAACTGGTTAACGCCGTTGGACGGCCAAGACGTTTCGCTGACTGCCGTTGGGAACGACCACCCCAATTTGATCGGGAAAAGCCATCTAAGTAATCCGACGCTTCATCAATGGTTTAACACCTCCGCCTATGCTAAACAAGCCACGGGCACGTATGGAAATGCAGGAAGTTACTCTATCCTAGGGCCCGGAGGCTTTACTTTCGACGCCCAGCTTTCCCGCAAGTTCGAGGTACGAGAGAGCCAAACCTTGCAGGTGCGAGTCGAGGCCTTCAACGTTCTAAACCACCCAGTATTTAATAATCCGACTACAAATCTTACGTCGAGTACCTTCGGGCAGATACTCTCGGCGAACGACCCACGCATTCTGCAGGGTGCGGTGAAATACGTCTTCTAGTCGCTGGGCGCTCTTATCTTTGGTGCGTTATTAAGGAAGCCCTCAACTTTTTCTAGTAGAACCAGCAATGTACAGGTCTAACACGCATTTTGCTAACACTGGGCAGTAGCGAGCCGGATATAAGAGGATTTATTGAAGTGCTGAAGACTCCGATCTACGTCATTGCCACATTGGACACGAAGGCCGAGGAAGCGTGTTTCGTTGCCACGCTCCTGCGCTCGGCGGGCGTTCCGGCTGTTCTCGTCGATGTGGGCACTCTCGGTCCTCCCTTGGCCAAGCCGCTGATCGACCGATCGCAAGTCGCTACGTACCATCCGAATGGGCCCGAGGCCGTGTTTGGCCACCCTGACCGCGGGGCGGCGGTCACGGCGATGAGTCAGGCGCTGCGGGAATTTCTGGTGGAAGCCTATCGTTCAAAGCGCTGCTCCGGGGTTATCGGGCTAGGAGGGACCGGCGGCACGGCTCTGATCGCCCCAGCGATGTGGGCGTTGCCGATTGGCTTTCCGAAGCTCATGGTTTCGACCGTCGCTAGTGGTGACACCAGCAGCTATATTGGCACGAGCGACATCACCATGATGTTCTCGGTGGTCGATGTCGCCGGACTGAATCGCGTATCTCGCCAAATCTACAAGAACGCCGCCGCTGCCATTGCTGGCATGGCGCAGGTGAAACCAGCCGTCGCTGATGGGCGCCCCGCCATCGGCATGACTATGTTCGGCTTAACAACTCCGTGCGTCACCCGAGTGCGAAAGTACCTGGAGGACGCGGGCTACGATTGTCTCGTGTTTCATGCTACGGGCGTTGGAGGACGTGCAATGGAGGAGCTTGCAGCAAGCGACTTTCTGAGTGCGATAGTCGACGTTACTACGACGGAAGTGGCGGACGAGGTGGTCGGAGGGGTCTTTCCCGCTGGGCCCGCCCGTTTCGATGTGATCCTCGAAAAGCGGCTGCCCTACGTCATTTCTCTGGGAGCGCTCGACATGGTGAATTTCGGTCCGGTTAGCACCGTGCCGCTGAAATTCGCGGGCCGGAAGTTTCACGTCCACAATTCGAGTGTCACTTTGATGCGGACCACCGTGGAAGAGAATCTCGCATTTGCCGCTTGGATTGCGAGGAAGTTGAATGCCCATCCGAACAGCAGTTTCACGTTGCTTATTCCCGAGGGCGGGGTATCGGAACTCGACAAGCCCGGGAGCCCCTTCTTTGACCCTGAGGCGGACCAAGCACTGTTCAAAGAACTTGAGCGGCTCGTGCAGACCGGAAGTAGGCGCCGCATCGTTCGCCATCCTTTCCATATTAACGACCCGGCATTCGCCGAGGCCTTACAGCATGAAATTCGTGCAGTTGCGGATATACAAAATTCACAAAAGTTGGAGGTTTGAATGTCCTGGGACCGAATAAAGATGCTGACGGAATTTCGAACAAAAATCGCTGGCGGCGCACCGATCATCGGAAGCGGCGCTGGCACGGGCTTATCCGCAAAGTCCGCCGAAGCGGCTGGTGTGGACCTCATCATACTCTACAATTCCGGCCGCTTTCGCATGGCGGGTAGGGGTTCACTCTGCGGCCTGCTGGCCTACGGCAATGCCAACGACATCGTTGTTGATATGGGTAAGGAGGTCCTTTCGATTGTCTCGAAAACTCCCGTCCTGGCGGGTGTAAATGGCACCGATCCTTTCCTCCTGACCGGACGGTTCCTGCGAGAACTCGTGGACATGGGCTTCGCGGGAATTCAGAACTTTCCCACCGTCGGTCTCATCGACGGCTCGTTCAGGATCAATCTCGAAGAGACGGGGATGAGCTACAGCAAGGAGATTGAACTCGTCGCCGCGGCGCGCGAATTAGATCTGCTGACTACCCCCTATGTCTTCGATACCGAACAAGCCAAGCAGATGACGATCGCGGGCGCGGACATTATCGTCGCCCACCTGGGACTGACGACTGGAGGCCAGATCGGCGCCAGAACGGCGATGAGCCTGGATAACGCGCGTGACCGTGTGAATGAGATCGCTGACGCAGCCCGGCTGGAAAATCCGGAGGTCCTCGTGCTTTGCCACGGTGGACCGATCTCATCGCCCGCAGACGCGGCCTATATTTTCGAAGGTTGCCCCTCCATCGACGGCTTCTACGGTGCCAGCTCCATGGAGCGCATGCCCGCGGAAACCGCGATTACCAAGCAGGTGCGTGAATTCTCCAGCCTGACCCTGCACAGGCAGAAGGCCAAGGTGTCCTTATGAGAGCTATCAAGATGTTGGCTGTTTCCCGTGCTGTTTTGGAGCAGTTGCCTGCCGCAATACCGGCTATCTGCATTTTGACGGCGGTCGCTTTCTTTGCCGCTGCTGCGGCCCCATCCGTGTCTGCGGCTGCTGCAGCCCCATCCGGCCCTACAATCGTTTTGATCGGCGGAGCCAAACAGGGTTATCCTCGGACCGAGCACGACTATCCTGACGGGATCTCCGCGATTGAGCGGTTGATCAAGGGGTCACCTCAATTCCAAGCCCTCAATCCGGTCGTCAAGTCGTTTCCGACGGGCTTTCCGTCCGACCTTTCCCAAATCGCCGACGCCGATGTCGTCCTCATGTATTTCGGGATGGACTACAGGACGATGAGCGACGTCTTAGACAATGAGCCGCGTCGCGCGGCCATGGGGCGGTTGATGGCCAAGGGCGTAGGGCTCATCGCCCTGCACCAGGCGTCCACAGTTCCCAACCAGGCTAGCCTTATTCCGATGGCCGATTGGCTTGGCGGCGTCCGCTTCGGTATGGCTGACCGCACGACCGAGATTGCGCAGATACGGATTTCAGGAGCGAGTAAAAATCCCATCGCCAATGGGCTGAAACCCTTTGAGTATCTGGACGAGTTCTATCCAACCATAACCTTCTCCAAGACTGACAAAGTCACGCCGATACTGACCGCGAAGACCCATACCCAAACCCGAAACAACGAGCCGGTCTTCGAAGAGCCACCCGCAGACCATGTCATTGCGTGGGCCGCCGAGCGGCCGAATGGCGGCCGGTCATTCGCATTCACCAGTGGCCACTATCTGTTGACTTTCGATCAGCCCCAGATACGGACCATGCTCCTGAACGCGATCCTCTGGACAACCAAGCGCGACGTGCCGCCTGCGGGGTCGACCACAAACGCCCCCACGATGCCCCGCGGCGGAAGCCGCGCCGCCTCGGCCGCACCCGCGCCTTCGCTCCTACCGCGGGCGGACGCACAGGTCCTGGCTCAGCCCTGGGGCAAGCTCGAATGGTTCGCCTCGCGGGCGCTTGGGAACTCTACCTCGATGACCGTGGGCATGGCCACCATCAGCCCCGGCAAGGAAAACCCGATCCACTACCACCCCAATTGCGATGAGATCCTGCACGTCCTCCAGGGGCACATCATGAACCGTGTGGGCGACAAGGTATACGAGATGCGTGCGGGCGACACCGTGACGGTCCCAGAAGGGACGCCACACAACGCGCGCAACATCGGCAAGGATGACGCGGTGCTGTCAATTTCATATAACTCCCCCGATCGGATCGCAATCGGAGAAGAAAAATGATGAGGCGTGCAGCGTACGGCCTTGTCCTGTCCCTCTTGTGTATGTCGACGGCTGGAGCGGTAGTGGCTGAAGCGGCGGCGCGGGCCGACGTGCTGACCGCGCACGCCGACCGCCAACGCACCGGCTGGTTCTCCCAGGAGCGTAAGCTTACCCCGGCCACGCTCGCCGGGGGACGGTTTGGCGAGCTGTGGGAGTCGCCTGAACTCGACGGGTTCGGGAAATATCCGGCGCGACTTTACGCCTCACCCCTCTATGTGGACGGGCTGAAGATTCAGACCAAGGAGCACAAAGGCAAGACTTTTCGTGTCGTGATCGCCGCAACTAGCACCGGCTATGTATATGCCATCAACGCGACCCGGTCCAACGGAGTCGCTGCCGGTGCCATTCTTTGGAAGACTCAATTGGATGCTCCCTGCATCCTGCGTTGGGACGCCAGCGCCATGGGCATTGTCGGCACGCCTGTGATCGACAAGGCCCGCAAACATCTCTATGTCGCGAGCTGCGGCGCGGACACGAGCTTTCGAATGTATGGGCTCGAGTTGTCGACTGGCGCGGTGCTTGACGGCTGGCCGGTGGCGATCGATGAAAAAACACTCGAACAACCGTCGATCAACCGGAATCCCCGCTACGGCACCACCCCCGCAGCGCCCTGGCGGCCGGGCCGGTTCTCGATCCAGCGCGGCGCGCTCAACCTCAGCCCCGACGATCGCTATCTTTTCGCCACCATCGGCCAGGGCCGGGGCTGGGTGTTGGCGGTCGATACGCAGCGCAAGACTGTCGCGTCGGCCTTCAGCAGCACGCCGCTGGCCGAGGATTCCATCGGCGGAGTGTGGGGTTCAACCGGCGTGTCAATTGACGCTCGCGGCAATATCTATGCAGTTACCGGGGCAAGCGGCAGCGAGAGGCACGCGCCACCCTTGCACAACTGGGCGCAGTCGGTGCTTAAATTCGATCCCGTTTCCGAGTCCGGCTTGACGTTGCGGGGCGTCTACACAACCTTCAACTACTGTCGCACCGAGGCGGGGGATGTCGATGTCGGAAGCAGCGGCTCGGCGATCCTGCCGGATGTTGACGACAAGTCGGCCTCCGAAGATCCATTGCTCGCGGTGGGAGGCAAACAGGGTAACGCGTATCTCCTCGGTCGATCCAGTTTCACGTCCCCCGGCGATGAGCGCCGTCCATGTAGTGAGGACGCTAACACCGACCAATCCCTGCTCCAGCCAGAACCACAACCGCAATTCGGCAAGCGCGGTCCGCTCAACATTTTTGGTCCATATTCGGACACCGAAGGCATGCTTGACCGGGCGAAGAACCGCGCTACCCCGGCCTATTTCCGGAATGCCGCCGGCGATGAGTATCTGTTCTACTCGGGCAACAGCAAGGATCCGGAGAACACGGAGACCAGTGTTGCGCCCAGCCTAGTGCGGCTGAAGTTGCTGCGCGCGGCGGGAATCGGTCCGTACCTTCGTGTGAATGGGCGGGCGATGGACTTCGTGCTGCGGAATCCCGGCCCGCCGGTGGTCAGCAGCAACGGCGGCAAGGACGCGATTGTGTGGGTGTTGGACGAGAACGCGCCGCGCAGCGCGATCCTGACCGGACTCAAGGCCCCGCAGCCTGTTCTCTACGCAATAGATCCAATTACTTTGAAGGTTATTTGGAAAACCGACCCCGGGCTTCTTCAAGCAAGCGGGAAATACAATTCGCCAACAATAGCAGATGGAAATGTATATGTTGGAACCGACCGAATCGTAGCGTTCGGAACCAAGTGAACCGATTCACCAAACTAGAAGGGCAAAAATGAAATTCAGCCACGTTATCGCTGTTGCCGCTCTTGTTCTGGGGGTCGAGTGTTTGGCCCTCGCTCAATTTAGTGGCAGTATTGGAGGAACTGCTGCCCGCAGTCAGTCTTCCATCATAAGATCTGCTGCCGTAGTGGTGGCTGCGGGCAGCCAAATCGATGGGTTGCCGGAGGGTAAAGGTAAGGCGGCTTTCCTACGCGCTTGTGTGGGATGTCACGAAATCGAAATGGCGACCGGGAGGAGGTACACAGAGACCGGTTGGCGGCGGATGGTTGACACTATGGTAGGGCGTGGCGCGGAGCTATCCGAGCCGGAAATAGTGGACGTGACCGCGTATCTCGCGAAGTACTTCGGCCAGGTGAACGTTAATACAGCGGCTGCGGCGCAGCTTGAAGAAGCGTTAGACCTGACAGAGAAAGAAGCGCAGGCCATCGTCTCTTACCGGGAACAAAATGGCGACATCAAGGGCCTGGATCAGCTCAAGAGAGTGCCCGGTGTTAGTCCGGACAAAATACGGGCAAAGATGGATGTGATCGCGTTTCGCGACTGACATTGAGTGCCTTCCGTATCGCGGCCGGACAGGTGAACCACCGCACCCAGGCGGCCTCGCTGCTACAAGGTCAAAAGGTGGAAGCTGTGCTGGTCGACCGCGGCTACGACACCAACGCCATCCCCGCGTAGACCGAAGCCTCAGGAACCGAAGCCGTCATCCCTTCCTGCCGTCATCGCCGCCGTGCACCGAGAACATAACCGCAGCCGCTACACCTAGCGCAACCGCATCGAACGCTTCAGCAGGCTCAAACAACTCCGCCGATTCACCAACACACTACGGAAAAACAGCACAAGCATTCCATCCTTCACCGCGATTGCATGCGCATGGATCCGACTCCAACTATATGTGGATATGCCTATACAAGGCGATCAATAAAATCCACCCTTGGGTTGATAAAAAGGCCCTAGGAAGTCGTCTAATCGTCAGTAATTCAGCCAGGATCGCTCTTTGGGTTCATAAACCAAAGTACGGCTGTACTCGACTGAAATGACCGTTTCGATAAATACAGTTAATCTGGGTAGGATCAGGAGCGATTAGTTCCGCTGAACCCGCCATAATTCCGTATGTCGCCGCGAAGCCGGCGAGATTCTTCCGATGACTAGCCAGAGCAGGGAAATGGTCGCGAGCCTGAGTACCAGCGCTACTGGATGGTCGTATCAACAAGCTCAAAACCGCTTAGCTTTGCACGGCATGGAGAAGTCTTCGAGGCATACCATGATGATCCGTCCACGTATTTCAGATATATGATTTCTACCCACTCTGCGGCAGTAACCTTGGTAATCCACACATCAGCTCGATTGACTCTTGTAGAGTCTGATAAGCGGCGCAGCTGCAATGCTTATCGCATCTTCCGCAGAAGAGTTTTGAACGGGCAAAAGCCGGTCCTTTCGAGAAAGGCCGCGCACGATAGTTCTGGCATTATTGATGGACAGAGTATCAAAAAAAGGATCTTCAGGTGATAGCAATTCGCTTCTGGCGATAAACTACTCCACACTCTGAGTATCTTTTCTTAGGCCTCGGAGAGAAGTCGGCAATCGAATCGTGATTGAACCCGCAATCAGAATAGAGGTGACATGTGAGGCCCCAAGGTTGGTCACCATTACTTCAGCGAGCGCTTTCATGGGCTTGGTCGAATTCCATCTTCGCTCCGATCAGATTCAATACGCGCGCCAGATGGTTCCAATCGCCAGCTTGCAACTTGATACGGTCAGCGCACACAACCCAGCGATCTATGATCGACTGTTGCTCCTCGATCCACACTGCATCGCCATCATCGTAATGTTTGGGCTCCCTAGCTAGGACAGTGTCATTTGAAAGCTTGATGCAAGCAATTACCGCGTGTCAGTGACGGACTTGTAAGCTATCTCGCGCAACAATACTCTTCTGATATTCGCCGGGGGTCATGTCATACACGCGCTTGAAATGCCTCCCGAAATGACTTTGATCTGAGAATTTTAGATATGCTGACGTCTGGGAAAGTGTCCATCCTTGTGCAATCAGCGATCTTGCTTGCATGAGACGAGCGCGCGCGTGAAAAGCTAAAGGCGACAGGCCAACATGTCTTGCGAACGTATGCGCGAAGTGATATCGGCTTAGTCCAGCCAGCGAGGAAAGACATTCAAGTGACATTGCCTGATCCAAGCGCTCCAACATGTATGCCTCAATCTGTAGGACCAAAGGCGGAAGCGCGGGTGAATCTGAACCGCCAGCCAGTCTGCTTTTGGCAAGGATCTCTTGCAGACGGAGAAGAATCATGGATTTGGTTTCTGCGTCGTCTGCCGATGCCAACATCTTGAAGATGGATACGAACGCGCCTACCAGCCCAGGATCGGAATGAGATGTTGCCGCGGAAGCAGCGCCTACATCGAAACAAGCTTCTGGAAGAGTCGCAATCTTGAAGCTGGTTCTTTCTCTCGCGAGACAGCGCGCTTTATGTATAAGTCGAGGCGGTAGAACGACGAACTGTCCGGGGCTGGCAATGATTGAGCTGTTTCTAAACTGATAACGTCGCTCTCCCTTCGTCACCGTAACCAACTGCCAGCCCTGGTGAAAATGCCAATCTGTTGCAAATGTCTCGATGTCGTTGCCGTGATATAGCTCGGCTCCAGACAGAACTTCACTCCGCAACAGTCGTAATCCTTCACGCACTGAGTCGCTCCTGAGCCGCCGTCTTAACCATCGTAATTCCCCTCACGATGAAACCTTCCTCAGTATCAGTTCAAACTCAAGGCCGATCTAGAACAATCTTGCTACACCTGCAAATTAGGATGCTCTTTGCACGGGTGCTTCGCCGTTGCGCTTCCGTGCCGCAATGTCCTCGTTCCTCCGATACGGCAATATCGTTCTATATTCGCGTCGAAAGAATGGCTACGATCACCTGATTGTCGGACTGGGCGCCGAATGTATCTGAAGTGGCGATGAATCGTCTGGATTACGGCTTGGGCGGTCGTGCTGCGTCTCTCGCTGCTGCGCTTTGGCCGGAAAGGGTACTTATGACTAACCAAAGGAACAACAGTTGAACGACTTTGCAGCCAATCGAATTGAGAGTACAGACAAGACGGGCAGGTCCAACTCCCGGCGCACTCTCGTGGTCGCTGGCCTCGCCCACTCCCTGCACGACGGTTTGACGGACATGATCTACGTGCTCCTGCCGGTCTGGCAATTGCAATTCGCGCTCGGCTATGGCGCGCTGGCCCTCCTGCGCGCCGTGTATGTTGGTACTTTGGCTTCTCTCCAGGTATCGTCTGGTCATCTCGCACGACATTGGAATGCGCGCACCGTCCTCGCGCTAGGGACATTGCTAAGTGCGACTGGGTTTGCCCTGGCCGGATTCTCCGGCGGTCTTGTGGGATTATGTGCGGCTCTGGCTCTAGCTGGCGCGGGAGGCAGCACACAGCATCCACTTGCTTCCGCCGCTGTATCGCGTGCCTATGGCGAAAAGGCGCGCGGCCCACTTGGCACTTATAATTTTGCGGGGGACCTCGGCAAGGCCACCCTGCCACCGGCCGTGTCTCTACTTCTGACGGTGATGGTCTGGCGCTCGGCCCTGTGGGTCATAGCAGGTTTGGGCATTGTGGTAGCGGTGCTAATCCGCTGGCTCATGCCGCTCGCCCCAACCCCTCCAGTTGCGCATGAAACCGTAACTCGTGCGCACCGTGGAGCGGCCGGCAAAGGCGCCTTCGGGCTGTTATTCGCCATTGGCGTATTGGACACCGCACCACGCATGGGCTTTCTACTGTTCCTACCCTTTCTTCTCAAGGCAAAGGGCGCGTCGTTGACAACCGTCGGATTGGCATTGTCGCTAATCTTCATCGGCGGAGCGTTCGGAAAAGCTGCGTGTGGCTGGCTTGGTGAGCGCTTTGGTCTTCTTGCTACCGTAGTGGCGACCGAAGTTGGAACGGCAGCGGGAATATTGACCGTGCTCGCGTTGCCTCTCGCACCCACCCTAGCTTTCCTGCCACTCTTGGGGGTCATGCTCAACGGCACGTCCTCCGTGCTCTATGGCACAGTCCCAGAACTCGTGACGGCTGAAAGGATTGAGCGAGCGTTCGCTCTGTTCTACATGGGAATTCTTGGATCAAGCGCATTGGCACCCGTGCTTTACGGGCAACTTGGTGACGCTGTTGGGCCGGTACGGGCGAGCGTTGCGGCAGCGCTGACGGCTCTAGTTGTTGTGCCGCTCATGCTGATATTGTCACCGCAATTGGCTCCATCCGAGAAGGCTCAAGATTCGTCACGCCAGTGATGGGAATACCGCCGCTGTTATTTAGCGACGTGCATGGAAATAGCATCTCTACTCGTCCTACAATTCTGACAACATTGAGGCGTTTCTTGCCGGGAGATTGGTGGTCATACCGCCGCCCTCCTGGCTTCTCTGAAAGCTTTCACGCATCATGTTTACTTCCGCGCGGCCTCCTCGCCGAGGAGTTTTTCTGCGGCTCGTCCGGTGGAGGCGCCACCGAATTCCTCAATTTCAATAATGTCTCCAGAACGATGTGTTTCGCGGGACTGGTGTCGCCCTCTCTGCGGTCAAGCAATAAGCGGGAGGCCGTTGTACCAAGTTGGTAGCCTGATTGGGAAACCGACGAAAGGGAAGGATTCGTGGTTTCGCCGAGGTCCAGATCATCGAAACCAATGATGGATATTTCCTTAGGACAACGAAGGCCGGCCTCGCGGATAGCGAGTAAGGCTCCCAATGCAATCATGTCGTTGCCCGCGAAGATCGCCGTCGGACGCGGAATGAGACGGAGCAAAATAAGCGTCTTGGCGTGTCCCCCTTGCTTGTCGAAACTGGTCTCCTGGGCATACTCCGGAGACAGGGGAAGCTTCGCTTCTTTCATTGCCCGCTTGAAGCCTCCAAGACGCTCCTTCGCATTGGTAAGGTGCAGAGGCCCCGTGATCGTTGCCAGCCTGGTGTGTCCCAATTGAATCAGGTGACGAGTTGCGTTGTGAGCTCCTGCCTCGTTATCTGCGGTCACACTATCACCGCTCCAGTTCTTGGGGAGCCGGTCGATGCAGACAACGCCGGTGCCCGCTCGCCGGTAAGATTCTGCCTGTGTCGTAAGTTCGCTGAAATTCGAAGGAATAACGATAAGACCGGCAGGTAGATAGGTGCGCAACTCGTTCAGGTGGATCAACTCTTTGGAGTGATCGTTGTCTGTGTTGCAGAGGATCAGACGATATCCGTTTGAAAATGCCACGTCTTCCGCGCCGCGAACGACCGCGGGAAAGAACGGATTCGTAATATCGGGAATAATCATCCCGATCATGTTGGTGGTGTCGCGTCGCAGGCCACGCGCCAACTGGCTGGGCTGATATCCAGCCGCCTGCACGGCCTCAAGCACGCGTGTGCGCTTCGGCTCCCGCACGTTGGCGGTATTGTTGAGCACGTGCGAGACCGTGCCCAGTGAGACGCCTGCCCTCCTGGCGATCTCCTGCATGTTGGCCATGGCACCTTCTCCACTAGGTCGTAGAGTCCACTCGCAAGAAACCGAGGTCCAAAGCTCTAGCTTACATCTTGATTTGAAATATTTCAGCCAACTTCAAGTTAGGTTGTGAGCCTCGCCTGGTCAAATACTCTGAATTTTGGAGCTTATAGGCTATCTTGCGGCCAATCTCAAATAAAGTCTTGACAACAATCTCGAACGATAGGTAAATTGTTGCCATAATTTTGAAAGCTTTCAAAACGGCCCTCCAGTGAATATCGCCCTGCCTCCAAAAAGAAAATTGCAGCAAGGAGCTTGCACAATGAGTTTGTTACGTCATCGGCTTTTACCGTCCTCGTTAGTCCTCGGGGTATTGTTATTCACCTTAGCCGCAGCTTGTTTGGGCGGCATTGCAAACGCCCAGGGAACGACTGCACAGATTGTCGGTAAAGTTGCCGATCAATCTGGCGCAGTGATTCCCAATGCAACGATCGACGTCCGAAACACTGGGACCGGTTTAGCCCGAACCGTTACCAGCTCAGCGACGGGCGAATATGCAATCCCTTCTCTACCAGTCGGCTCGTACAGCTTGAAAGCTGTAGCGGTGGGGTTTAAAACCTATAGTCAATCGGGGATCAATCTTGAGGGTGGACAACAAGCTCGCCTGGATGTGTCACTGCAAATTGGAAGCACCAGTGAAACTGTTGAGGTTTCAGCGCAGGCAGCGCAAGTCGATACCAGCTCGGCAACTCTCCGTACGGAGATTGATAGCACCCAAATCAAAGAGCTGCCCCTCAATACGCGGAATACGCTGCAGCTCATGACCCTGGTGCCCGGCGTGGGGAACGCCAGCACGGGTGGTGCAGCATCCAGCAGCCTGCCTGCCGCCGTCACAAACCAGCGCAGCGGCCCGCTGCTTACCGTGAACGGAAGTCGTGTCAACGGCAGTGAAATCTCTCTTGATGGCGCGATTCTGGTGACAGCCCTATACAACCGCCCAGCCAATCTTCCGAACCCAGATTCGATCGGAGAATTCTCGCTGATCACGAACAGTGCCGGCGCAGAGTACGGTCACGCGTCAGGAGGAGCATTTGTAGCGATCAGTAAATCGGGCACCAACTCTTTCCATGGATCAGTATGGGAATTTTTCCGCAACGACGCGCTCAACGCAAGAAATTGGTTCGCGCCAGTGCCGGCGGTAAAACCAATATTGAAACAGAATCAATTTGGCGTCGCTTTTGGCGGACCGATCCTGAGGGACAAGGCCTTTTTCTTCGGGACCTACGAGGGATTGCGAATTCACCAGGTGTCGCTTCAGAGTCTTTCTACTTTGACGGCCGCTGAGCGCACGGGAGACTTTAGTGCCATTGCGACCAAACTCCATGACCCGTCTGGAAATATTTACGTGGGTAATCAAATACCTAAGAGTGCATGGGATCCGCTTTCGGTGAATTTTATGAATAACTACATACCAGTTGCGGATCCAGCCACTGGCAACCAATTTAGGGGCCAATTTTCAACCCCAATTACTGGCAACCAATACACGGTCAGGGGCGACTACAAAGTAACAAAGCGAGATCTGGCGTATGTACGCTTCTTTCGCACGAACAATACAACGTATACCTACTCCGGCAACAATACCTCGTACACAAACTTCTCCGAACCCAATCAGGGTATTACGGGAAGAGACACGCATACATTCACGTCGAACATAATCGGAGACTTCGGCTACTCTCACACCCATATAACAACGAACGGCACGCCGCAAGGGAAACTTCTGTCCCCTCAGTCCATGGGAGGCCTATATGGTACCCAGGGATTCAATGTAGCGCCCAATGTGAGTCTATCCGGAATCGGAACCTTTTCTTCGGGTTATCAGGATTATGAAGACACAGGGTTGGAGCAGATCGATGCGAAGCTGTCGTGGATCAAGGGAAAGCACCTATTTTCATTCGGCTATCTGGGTCTTCATATCACTGAGGACCTGAATTGGCCGTCCACCAGCACTTCCGGCAACCCAACATTTAACGGCACAATTACGGGAAATGTCTTGTCAGATTTTCTGATTGGGCACCCTTCGAACTGGGCGCAGAATGTCCCTTTTACCGGATTGGAGAAAACCTTTGGCCACAGCATCTATGCTCAGGATGACTACAAGGTAACGCATCGCCTGACGGTGAATATTGGCCTGCGATATGACCTCATGCTTCCCTGGACGGAAGCCAACCTTGACTCTGCCGTCGCCACTTTCAACCCCGATTTTCACTCGACCAGAATTCCAAACGCCCCTGCGGGCATCGGGTTTGCGGGAGATCCGGGAATTCCGAATGGACTGATTTATACGGACAAGACCGACTTTGCGCCGCGACTTGGATTTTCCTATGATGTCTCCGGCAATGGAACAACTGCGATTCGCGGGGGGTATGGTATTTTCTATAATGCACCCGGAGCCATTACCCAGGCTAATGGGATCGAGTCGCCGCCTTTCCAGCCACAATTGAGTTTTGTCCCCAATCCGACTCTCTCTAGTTTCTCCGATCCCTACAAGGGTACCGGGCTCACAAACCCATTCCCATACAAGTTCGATCCAAGCAATCCACTCTTTCCGTTTCCCTCGCAGTTCTATGCCCCGGACCCACATCTCAAGAATGGGTACATGCAGCAATACAATCTAAACGTGCAGCATCAATTTCCGAAGGACTTCCTAGTGCAGGCCGGGTATGTGGGAGGTCATGGAAATCGGTTGTGGTACGGACACCAAGGGAATGCTGCTCCTTACTCCACTGGGGGCACCGCATCAAACGCACAGTCGCGTCGTCCCTTCCTTCCTCTACTTGTCGGCGGGATCACGTCAATATCCGATATCGGTTACTCCAATTACAACTCCCTACAGGTCACTGCTCGGAAACGCCTCTCGGCGGGTTACACCATGCAAGTGGCGTACACCTATGCGAAGTCTCTCGATGCGGGTTCCTACGCAGACGTGGACAGTGCTACCGAACAAAATCCCTATGACCTTTTGATTCCCGAATATGCCAGGTCAGACTTCAATCAGACGCACCTGCTTCGCGTCAATGGAGTGTGGGATCTGCCGAAGTTCGAAAGACTGGGCATTGCGCGATACGCCATAGGTGGATGGGAGCTTTCTGGCCTTGTGAACTACAGCAGCGGAACTCCGTTCTCAGTGACTACTGGCTCGGCAGCGCCGTGGCTTGGATCAGGCAGGGATATTGGAGCCCTGCGTCTGAATAAGATTGGTAATCCCTGTGCCGGATGCGGTAGCCGAACGTCGTGGACCACAACCGGATACTTTTCCCAGGCAGCCTATGTTTCGCCATTGGTGACAGCAGTGGGAACCTTCGGCAACAGCGGTCGCAACAGCCTCACGGGTCCTTCTTATTTCGATACCGACATGAGCTTTGTGAAGAACTTTCCTTTCTTGAAAACCGAGGGCTCACACGTCCAATTCCGAGCCGATGTTTTCAACCTTTTCAATAACGTGCAATTCAACAACCCAACGACCTCATCCTCCTCGGGCGCCTTCGGGAAGGTCACCTCTGCCGCGCCTGCGAGACAGATTCAGCTCGCGTTGCGCCTTACTTTCTAACACTCGGCCAACTGACGGCCAAATACGCACGAGGAGTTGAGTTTGCAACCTATTTGAGAGCTATTCGGAATTGTAGGTGCCTTGGCACCTACAATTCTGAATGGCTCTCAATGAGCCGCAGATAGAAACTCACTCACCGGGTGTATTGGGTCATCGGCAAGTTACCGGTAGCCGAGAGATTTGAATATCCAACTCGTCTCAAACTTTTTTGCTATCACTAGCCCCATTGGAAGGAAGCGATGAATGTATCAGCCTGAAACGTATGGCCTGGCGCTACTGTTCATGATTCTTAGTATGCTGTGCTGGGGATCATGGGCAAACTCCATGAAACTTTGTCCTGGATACAGGTTTCAACTGCTTTATTGGGACTACGTTATCGGCCTGATTGCCGGCGCACTTTTGTGGGGCATAACTCTCGGGAGTATGGGAACTGCCGGGCTATCCTTTTTCGCGGACATCGCTCACTCAGGTATGCATCCGATTCTGCTCGCCATGGCGGGCGGCGCCATTTTCAATATAGCCAACTTACTGCTGGTCGCTGCAATCGATATCGCAGGACTGGCAGTGGCGTTTCCTGTTGGCATCGGTCTCGCACTTATCGTTGGAGCTGTAAGCACCTACATCATTTCACCTAAGGGAAATCCCATTCTGCTGTTCGGCGGTATCGCGCTCGTGACTGCGGCCATCGTATTCGATGCCATAGCCTACAGGCTGCGTGAAACGGAGCACGCCGCTCTGAGTCGCCGTGGCATCATTATTAGTTTGGTTGCGGGACTTCTGATGGGTACTTTCTATCCGTTTGTTTCGAAAGCAATGACGGTAGAAGGTGCACCTGGACCCTACGCCGCTCTGCTGTTCTTTGCTCTCGGCGTGGCGATTTGTGCCATTCCCGTGAACTATCTTTTTATGCGCTTTCCACTCGATGGCCGCGAACCCGCTTCGATGCGCGGGTATTGGCAGGCAGAAGGCAATTGGCACTTCTGGGGTGCCATGGGTGGAGCGATCTGGGGTACGGGGGCGATGGCCAATTTTGTGGCTTCGCAGGCACACATCGTAGGGCCCACTGTCTCTTATTCCATCGGGCAGGGTGCCACGATGATTTCAGCTTGCTGGGGTGTTTTCGTTTGGCATGAATTCAGCGCAGCGCCACCTCGCTCAAAAGCCATTCTGAAATGGATGTTCCTCTTCTTTCTGTGTGGCCTGACGGCGGTCGCTTGCGCTCCTATCTTTTGATAGCAACCTTTCATCGTTATTTTTAGGAGAAAAGCATTGTCTGCGCAAAAGCCAATTATTGTTGTCGGCAGCATCAATACAGACCTGGTAGCGGTGACTAAGAGAATGCCGGTCGTAGGCGAGACTGTCATCGCATCCGACTTCCAGATCCATCCAGGCGGGAAAGGCGCGAACCAGGCCGTCGCTGTGGCCAGGCTGGGCTATCCTGTGCGACTCATCGGGCGCCTGGGCAATGACGCTTTCGGCGCTGAGTTGCGAAGTCACCTTCAAGAGGCTGGTGTTGACATCACCGGCGTAGCCACGAGTGATGGGGTTTCCGGCGTAGCCGTGGTCGTGGTTTCGAGTAGCGGCGACAATAGCATCCTGGTCGCTCCTGGGGCAAATTCCAAAGTCACGCCCGAAGATCTCGATGCCAACATAGCCATCTTGAGAGGCGCGGGCATGGTTCTGGCGCAGCTTGAGATACCAGTAGAAACCGTCGAGTACCTGGCCCGCATTTGCGCGCGGGAGAATGTGCCACTAATCCTCGATCCCGCGCCTGCAATGGAACTATCGCCGGGCATCTTCAAAGATATTGCGTGGTTCACTCCGAACCAGACTGAAGCGGTTTTCTATTTAGGTAACAAATATGTTGCATCAAATCCGCCGGCACCTGCTGAAACGGCACAAATGTTACTTTCCAATGGCTGCCGAGGTGTCGTGCTGAAGATGGGCGCTCATGGAACCTATCTGAGATCACGGGATGGCATTGGCAGTCTAGTTCCCGCGTTTTCTGTCAAAGCGATCGATACAACGGCTGCGGGCGATGCGTTCAATGCGGGCTTCGCTACTGCGCTCTTGCTGGGAAAGTCTCCTTTGGACAGCGCGGCATTTGCAGCCGCGGTTGCCGCCATTTCGGTAACACGCACAGGTGCCCAGCCTTCCATGCCGAGCATGGCCGAGGTAGAGGAATTCATGGAAACGAATCGCACGACGTTGGAAGTGAAGTTGCTGAGCGGCAACTAGCTCTTTCATCGCGGATATGGTCATCGCATCATTCGCGTTGTTCCGTGAATGATTTCAACCCAACTGAACGAAAGGAACTACGAAATGAAAGCTGAATTCCGAACGATGTGGTCCGCCGCAGGTCTTTCTCTTCTCGCTGCCAGCTTCACTGTGCAGGCCAATGCACAAGGGGCAAATCCCCAGGGTCAACTCCTACTTCCGCCGCCGTGCTTAGCGACGCTGCATCTTATCGTGGGGCCCGGGGCCACTGCTTGTACTTCTTCGACTCATCGTGAGTGGTTGGCGGACATTACACATTGGCGTGTTGAACGCCGTATTCGCATCGGCTACGATGGCTCACGCTACAATTTGCCTCAACTTCAATGGGCTGAGCACAGCTTTATGCAGCCCCAGATGATGGTGCATGATCGCTATTTGTACGATCCTGTCACGGGGAAATACACAGTTGACCGCTATCTTGATGATCTTGTGAAGCGTTACGGCGGCATCGATGCGGTGCTTGTTTGGCCGGTATATCCAAATGTAGGCATCGACGACCGCAATCAGCATGACATCACGCGATCCATGCCCGGCGGCGTAGAGGGAATAAAGCAGATGGTAGCCGATTTTCACCGGCGCGGCGTAAAGGTTCTGTTTCCCATGATGATGTGGGACCAGGGAACAAAAGATCCGGGAACAGACTGGCCAACGGCCATTGCGGAATTTATGAAGCAGATCGATGCTGACGGAATCAATGGCGACACGCAGGATGGTGTGCCGCTGGCGTTCTCTCTTGCGGCTGAGAAGGTTGGGCATCCGCTGGCCTTTGAGCCAGAGGGTGGCCCAAGTGATGAGGCTCTTGCCTGGAATGTGCTTACCTGGGGCCAGTACCAATATACGTTCGTTCCTGCGGTGGACAAATACCGCTGGCTTGAGCCACGTCACCAGGTGAACATTCAAGGTCGCTGGGATCGCGATAAAACCAACGCTTTGCAATATGCCTTCTTCAACGGCGAAGGTTGGGAAAGCTGGGAAAACGTCTGGGGTATCTGGAACGGAATTACCCCGCGCGACGGAGAGGCGACGCGCCGGGTGGCAACCATTGAACGTGCCGTTGCGCCTTTTTTCGCGAGTCAGGGATGGGAGCCGCTCTCTCCTATGCTGAGATACGGTGTCTTCGCAAGCCGCTGGCCGCTCGCCGACCAGACGGTGTGGACCATCGTGAACCGCAATGAGTACGACGTTGACGGTAATCAGATGACGACACCTTACAAGCAGGGCATGCGGTACTTCGATCTCTATCACGGGACGGAGCTCAAGCCGGAAATAAAGGGCGATCAGGCACTGCTTTCATTTTCGACCGAAGCTCACGGCTTTGGAGCGATCGTCGCATCCAGTGGAGCACTGGACCCCAAGCTGAATGAGTTGATGGGAAAGATGAAGGCGATGACAGCTAAACCCTTGTCTAGCTACTCGCACGAGTGGCAGGCTTTGCCACAGCACATCGTAGAGATCGCGCCTTCGGCACGCACCGCATCTGCGCCTGAAAAAATGGTCCGCATCGAGGGTGGCGATTATGTATTCCGAGTGCAGGGAATCGAGATTGAAGGGTCCAACGATGTCGGCGTCGACGTACAGTATCCATGGGAGAACAGCGCTCGTCGGTTTCATGAACATCCTATGCAGATCAAGCCGTTCTTTATGGACAAGTATCCAGTGAGCAATGCTGAGTTCAAGAAGTTTATCGACACCACGCACTATCACCCCAAAGACAGCCTCAACTTCCTCAAGGATTGGAAGGATGGCTCCTATCCGGATGGATGGGCGAACAAGCCGGTAACTTGGGTGTCGCTTGAAGACGCCCGCGAATACGCAAAGTGGGCTGGCAAGCGGCTTCCGCACGAGTGGGAGTGGCAGTATGCGGCGCAGGGCAGTGACGGCCGCACCTTCCCCTGGGGGAATTGCGATTGGCTCGCAGCCTCACGAAGCGGCAGTCCGAGTGGTTGCCCCGCGGATAACACGACTCTCGCGCCGACTCCGGATAAGGGACGCACCATGCTTCCCCCCAGTAATGTCGATGCCCATCCCCAGGGAGCAAGTCCATTCGGCGTAATGGATATGGTGGGCAACGTATGGCAGTGGACCGATGAGTATCTTGATGAGCACACGGCTGGCGCCATCATCCGCGGAGGAAGCCACTACGAGCCGAAAGGCTCAAAATGGTATTTCCCACAAGCTTATAAGAACGACCAGCACGGCAAATTGCTTCTCATGGCTCCCAGTTACGACCGTTCGGGAGCCTTAGGATTTCGCTGTGTAAAGGATGCACAATAGCCGGGGTCTCCACTAAGGCGAAGCGATGGGACAGAGCAGGGAATCGGGCGACTGAGAGATGGTGCTGGCGCGGTGGGGCCTGATCCCTTACTTCACGAAAGACCTGAGCGAAGCCAAGGGGATTTCGACGATCAATGCGAGAGCCGAGACAATCGTGACGGCGAAGACCTGGCGTGAGCCAGTCAAAAAGCGACGCTGCCTGATTCCAGTAAACGCGTTTTATGAATGGGTGCGACCTGAAAGTCGTCCCGATGATTGTCCGGCGTGGTCACGCGACCGGACCTGCCGTCCCATCGGCAAGTACCCTAGGAGGTCAGGCGGGCTGGTAACGGTCCGTTGAGAAGCCCTCCGACAATGTACCTGCAGCCGCAAGGCTGCTGAGTGAGCCGCGAGGCAAGCTCAGGTCTGCCAGCACCGAGGCGGATAGGGCCTAGGGTTTGTGGCATGGCCAGCATATGCGAACTTTCGTATGCATCGACAAGAAAGGTGAAGCCAAAGGTGCTGTCAGGCTTCTGACGCAGCGGGTACGGAAGCTCCATTCTCTTCCGTCATGGGCAATCAAACGCTGCCGGTGCTGAAGAAAGGGCCTAAACCACAGTGTCATCGGAATGGAACAGGGTAAGCCCGTATCGTCCCCGCAAAGGTAGAAAGGCCGCAAGGCCCGACGATGGCGATGCGGGT
Source organism: Granulicella sp. (assembly GCA_039922815.1). Taxonomy (GTDB): domain Bacteria; phylum Acidobacteriota; class Terriglobia; order Terriglobales; family Acidobacteriaceae; genus Edaphobacter. The sequence continues at coordinate 6,078 of JBDTDX010000231.1, read as the reverse complement.
AAAGGAGGAGGGAGGAAGCGAATGCCGCCTTGTAATGATGCGGATACGGACCTTGTGTCCGGCGCGAAAGCGAGCCCACTTCTCTCTGGTCTTCCCTCACGAGAGAACATGATCAACCGGCATAAGAACGCAATGCAGATGACGACGGAGCAATCCGTTGGTGCAGCGTCCGACACCTCCGTTGACTGGCGCGAGATCGACTGGCGCTCGGTGAATGGAAGTGTTCGTCGGCTTCAGGTGCGTATCGTGAAGGCAGTGGAAGCGGGCAGGTGGGGTAAGGTGAAGGCCTTGCAACGTCTGCTCACAAGCTCGCGGAACGGCAAGCTGTTGGCCGTTCGGCGAGTGACGGAGAATGCAGGTAGAAAGACTTCTGGCGTGGACGGCGTGAGCTGGGAAACGCCAGAGAAGAAGATGGCTGCAGTAGATGAACTCAAGCGGAGAGGCTATTGGCCTCTTCCGTTGCGGCGCATTTACATCCCGAAGTCGAACGGCAAGTTGCGTCCGCTAGGTATCCCCACCATGAAGGACCGGGCTATGCAGGCGCTGTATCTGCTTGCGCTCGATCCGGTGGCGGAGACCACGGCGGACGGAGCTTCCTACGGGTTCCGTCAACGGCGTTGCTGTGCAGATGCGATCGAAAGCTGCTTCAATACTCTTGTTCGCAGTTCCGGCTGGGTACTCGAAGGCGATATCCGAGGCTGCTTCGACCATATCAGTCACGAGTGGCTGATGGCTCACGTCCCTATGGACCGGACCATCCTGCACAAGTGGCTCAAGTCGGGGTACATGGAGAAGAGCTCCTTCTTCAAAACAGAAGAAGGAACGCCGCAGGGCGGCATCAACTCGCCCGTGCTGGCGAATCTTGCGCTTGACTGTCTGGAGCGGCGCTTGCGGGAGAAATACCCGTTGCGCGGCCCAGGGTCATGGCAGGGTATCCTTGCTCGGGTTCATCTGGTCCGTTATGCGGACGACTTCATCATCACCGGCAGGTCGAAAGAACTGCTGGAAGATGAGGTCAAGCCTCTGGTGGAGAGGTTCCTGTGCGAACGTGGGCTGGAGCTCTCAGCGGAGAAGACCGTCGTCACACATGTCGATCAGGGCTTCGACTTCCTTGGTCAGAACGTCCGCCGGTACAACGGCAAGTTGCTGATCAAACCTTCCAAGAAGAACATCCACACCTTCCTTGAGAAGGTCCGGGAGGTCGTGAAGAAAGCGCAGGTTATCCAACGTGGCAGTTGATCGCAAACCTCAACCGCATGTTGCGCGGCTGGGCGATGTATCACCGTCATGTGGTCAGCAAGCGCATCTTCAGCCAGGTCGATTACGCCATCTTCAAATCGCTATGGCAATGGGCTCTGAGGCGGCACCCACGCAAAGGCAAGCGCTGGGTCATGCGGAAGTACTTCGCACGACGCGGCAGCCGAGCGTGGTGCTTCTTCGGAGAGAAGAAGCATGACAACGATGCGCGGGAGATCGTGTGGCTGTATCACGCAACCTCCCTTCCGATCCGTCGTCACGTCAAGATCAAGCGAGAAGCGAATCCATATCATCCCGCATGGGAGATGTACTTCGAGGCTCGTGAGAGCAGGCACATGGCCCAGACACTTGCAGGTCGTGGAACGCTGCTCTATCTCTGGCGAAAGCAGGGTGGCAAGTGCATCCGCTGCGGCGAACCCATCACGAGGGAGACTGGCTGGCACAGCCATCACGTTATCCCCAAGGTGCTGGGTGGACCGGATGGTGCGACGAACCGCCAGCTTCTTCACCCGGAATGCCATCGGCAACTGCACAGCCAACTCTGCCGCTACCGCCCCCGCGTCTCTGACGAGGCGTTCGGAAGGCTTGAGCCGTGTGAGCTGGAAACTCTCACGCACGGTTCTTAGAGGGGCGGTCGGCGGCAACGCCGACCGCCTACTCGACCCGAAGGAAGGCAAGCCGCCAAAGCAGCCCTACGCTTTCGAGCTATCGAACGGGAACCTGCTGGGTTTAGCGGGATTGTGGGACGCCTGGCGAGATAAAGATGGACCATTGGCTCCAGTCTTTCGCCATCGTGACCACAGAAGCGAACGAGCTGATGAGCCGGATCCATCCGAGAATGCCGGCTATTCTCCATCCTCGTGACTACGACCGTTGGCCGGATAGGGAAGAGACAGAACGCCTGCCGCTCGATCTGCTTCGAGTCCGACGAGATGGGGATGCTCGCAGCAAATTCGAAGGTGGGCAAACAGCAGCAAGCGACGCATGGTCACACGGCTCATGATGGCACCCGTGGTGTTGACTTTACTGACAGGGCTCAGCTCAATGGCCCACGCCCAAAGTGAAAATTCAACATTCTCGGCTCGTACCGAGGAGCCTAGGGCAGACGAAAACAACCATCGTCTCGGCTCGCCGATCGAAGGGTCGTGGATTTTTAACGTCAACGCTCCCGGGCCGGGGATTACGTTTCACTCTGTGATTTCTTTCACCGCGGGCGGGGTCGTGATCTCCAGTGCTTCACTCCCAGGTCCCTCCTCCCCGTTTTACGGCAGCTGGACGCACGTGGGACCGAATAGCTTCCAAGCTGTCTTCTATGCTTTCGTGCCCGATGCCGCTGGAGTTGGAGTGGCGACAAGGAAACTCAGTCTAAAGCTACAGCTGACCCGCCGGAATGACTTGGTCGGTAAAGCAGTGGCGTCGGAATGCGACCTGCAAGGAGAGAACTGCGTGCCGGTCGTCGAGTTCGAGAACACCGGCAAAAGAATCATCCCGGAATAGCTGCGGAGCAGTACCTTCCCAAAGGAGAGGATTTGGCATGGCTCGGCCAGACACAGCTCATAGGCTGGGGGCACCCGAGCCATGCCACTTCTCAAGGATCTTGTCCAGCGTTCGGGATTATGCGCAACCCGGAAATTGGCAGCAAGAAGCGAGCCAGAAGTGCGGCACTTCGATAGAACGGTTGACGGCTCTGTCGGGCGGCAGTGCGGCGCGAACGTTTCCTCCTTGCTATAAACTCGCCATTATGCTGTCTGAGCGCTCGTGAGAAGTAGAGCGGCTGGTGCTGCCGTACCCCTAAGGCGTCATCACTTTCTCAGAGCATTTTATGCAAAGCAGCTTCTCGCGATTTGGAATGCCAGCCGGATAAAACAACGCATGCGCAACAGCTTCGATGACTGGTTTCGGTCGGAAGCGAACTGTCCCGCAAAGGTAACCTAGCTCAAGGTGCGCAGGATCGGTGTGTGATCGGAAAATTTCGGCAGAGCGCGTGGTCCCTTGTCGATCTCACACGCTTCAATCCTGGATGGGAGTGACGGGGACACCGGGAAGTGATCGCTGGGTTCGCATCTGCGGCCTGGACTAGTTGCTGAACGTTCTATGGTTTGTCTTTGCAGGACTCTGCGATGCAGGGCGAATTTTGTTGAGCCAAATGGGACTTTTCGGGTTCAAAATATCTTCCTCGGACGGCAGCAATTCGATTTTCAGCATCCTTTCTGATTACTGAAAGCGAGGAACTCTTATGGCAAAGCTGTCGAGCGCAGGACGAAAGACTCTTCCCTCAAAGTCGTTCGCGGAACCAAAAGAAAGAAAATACCCCATCGAAAATGCAAGTCACGCCAAGAATGCGCTCGCTCGAGTGTCTCAATTCGGTTCGGCCGCGGAGAAAACTAAGGTAAAAAAAGCTGTAAAGGCAAAATATCCTTCAATCGGAACCAAGGATAAGTGAAGCGTGTCCCGTCGCAGTTGGTTCTTTCCAATATGACCCTTGCCTGAAGTTTCCCCGTGCAACCGCGCAGGTGGAATGACATAATTCGTTCAACTGTATGGAGACGGCTCCCACAAATTCTGCACCCCGGGCGAAACGCGCCTGGAGCGTCATTGCCGCATGGATTGGCGGTATCACGGTTGTTGTAGCCTTCATCGGGACTATGACTGGCGCGTTCAACAATATCAAAGAGCACCTGCATCACGACTCCAGCCTTGATGCAAAGATCGCTGTAGCCAGGCAGCAGTCCAGTCAGGGCGAGTACAGCACTGCACTGCAGACCTATACTGCCGTCCTGCAGTCTGATCCTGGTTATCAACCCGCGCAGCAGGCGCAGTTAGCCGCTACGGAAGAATGGCTTAGGAACTTTGACGCATCTGCGGCCGGCGATAAAGACTCCAAAACCGTAGCTGCTACTTATCTTGACCAGATCTTTCCTGTTCTCGACACGGCTCTCACTCACGTCCAAGGTCCTGCTGCCGCTGGCATCCTGGCCCATCTCGGCTGGGCGCACTGGATGAACCGCTACATCGCGATGCGCGAGTTCGATTCGACTGCCGAGCAGGATATGCGCAACGCTCTAATGCTCGATCCAAACAATGTATACGCCCATGCCATGCTTGGCAACTGGCTCCTGGTGAATCATAAGAGCCTGTCCGAAGGCTTGCAGCACTTCAGTGCCGCGGAAGCAACCGGCAAGGAACGTCCTTTCGTGCGCCGCTACGAATTGGGAGCGCTGGACGGTGATGAAGAGCCTGGGGCCCGCACGGCCGTGATGAAAATCGTCTACGCGATGCAGCAAAACAATGAGCCGCTGAACGGCGAACGCAAGCTCAACACCCTGAGCTTTTGCTGTAATCCTTCGGTGAACTTTCATAATGACCTGGCGGAATCTTTCTCCGCCCTTCCGCCGTCAACTGCCATGCAGACCTACATCTGGCTCGATGAAGACGCGCAGGGCAATCCACAGGTGCAGTCGCTCAAACGTGAGTTCATTCAGGCGTTCATCACGGAACTCAGTGGAGATCGCTACGCTGCGCTGCAGCAGCTACGAAACCTCCGCCCCAAGGTCCAAACCGCTAACGGAACCACACTGGATGAGCAGGTGGACGAAGAGATAAAAAGACTGACCAAGTAGCAAATCCATGCTGCGCACGTCCGAGCCGACGACCACTCGTTAGTACTTCGAGTGTGGCAACCGAAAGCTTGCGACAGCTGTGACTGGGAGCAGATTCCAAAGATCGAAACCTTCCGAATCCGGGCGGACGGTGATGGGCTGAATGAGGCTGTCGCTTCCCAATACTCTCTGCCAGTTCGCCTAGCTTGGAGTCGTCAAAGGGAAGTCGAGGTTTGGTGACTGACTCGTCGATAGTGTCGACGGTGACGTACTGAGTAGGAACACACAACAGGCTATCGCGACGCGCACTGCTTATGCCCTATGTCGTATCCGAGCAGAACAAGCCGGTGGATCGTCTCGATCCCTTCGACCTGTAGAGCGATGAGCTGCGCGGCTTCCTCGACCATCTTGAAGAGAACCGACGATGTTCCATTCGCACCCGTAACCTGGTCTCAGATGACGAGAAGCGCGTTACGAGGCCCTAATGCCTGAAGGCAGATGGTCGATTGTGTCCGTCAGATGTCCGGAACTGACCCTGCCGTCCGCGCGAACTGGAGTAGATTAAATTTAATCGGTGAGACGCACGATGATTCGCCCCGCTATGCACGGCCCCACAAATGGTAACCTCAACAAGGACGGCGCACGTCAGAAGCGTGACGTGCATGTCATCGTTGTGTTGTTGCCCCGTACGACACTCTTGGATCTCGCCGGGCCGCTCGAAGTGCTCAGATGTGCAAACATCCAACAGCATGTCGTCGAATTTCATGTCAGCTATTTGAGCGTTCGGTCATCGATCTCAACCTCGGTTGGGATTCTTCTGCAATGCCCCGATCCGCTGCCCCCCAGCCTGCCGGACAACTGTGTTGTCGTGGTCGTCGGCAATGTCGCGGGGCCTTGTTCCTGGTGCGGTCCGGCCAATGAGAACGAGGACGCTAGCGATATCGAAAACATCGCCAACTGGCTGCGAACAAGCATTCGCCCAACCCACACGCTTATGGCAATCTGCTCGGGCACTCTATTGCTTGCCAAAGCAGGGCTGCTCGATGGCAAATCGTGCACCACACACCATCTCGATACGACCGAGCTCTCACGCCTTGCACCGAAGGCGAGAGTGCTAACAGACCGCCTTTATGTTCACGAAGGCAATCTGTACACGTCCGCAGGAGTAACTGCCGGCATTGATCTAATGCTCTACTATGTCAGCCGTTTGGTCGGCTCGGCC
>JBDTDX010000230.1:0-17503 GCA_039922815.1 Granulicella sp. | reverse complement strand
CTTCGTGTCGATCACCTCGACCCGCGTCCCATGCGTCACATACAGCAGATGCGCCGTTGGATCGGCCAGCAGATAATCCCATCCACCCTCGCCGCCAATCGTCCACTTGTCGATCACGCGAAACGATCCGGCCTGAGCACGAGCCATCGGAAGCAGCGCGCATGCAGCAACGGGAAGACAAAACAGCAAACTCTTGAGACGCATCGGGAACACTCCTTGAGGTGGAATCTTGAGGCCGAACAGGAACAACCCAATCAGTCTCTGCCACAGCGCCTGAAGAGAACCTGAAGAGAATCAAAAAATTACAGGCAGCCGGACGATCACCCGCGTTCCAGTGCCCACAACACTCTCGATCCCGATGTTGCCGCCGGCGCGCTCCACAATCGCCTTGCAGATCGCGAGTCCAAGCCCTGTTCCGCCCGTCTCACGCGACCGCGAAGGATCGCCTCGATAGAAACGGTCGAAGACAAACGGCAGCGCCGCAGCTTCAATGCCTTCGCCCGTATCGTCAATCACCATCACGACACCGCCACCCGAAAGCGTCACACCCAATCTCACCGCCGATTCCGCCTTGCTGTGTTGCACCGCATTCGTCAGCAGATTGATCAGCAGGCTCCGCAACAGATCCGCGCTCATCCTCACGGTGACCGAAACCGCACCTTCAAGGTTGAGGCCAACCCGATGCAGCGCTGCAACCGAAGCAAGCTCTTGCACCGCGTCATTGATTCCTTTGGCAAGATCGGTTCGTTCCGTCGGAGCAGCAACGTCCCTCTCCTCGACACGCGCCATCAGCAGCATCTTCTGCGTCAGCTCTTCCACGCGCAGGCAATCCGCCGAACATCGCGCCAGCCCTTCTGCATACTCCTGAGTCGTCCGTGCCCTCAGCTCAAGCAGTTGAATCGAAGACTTCACCACGGCAACCGCAGTCTTCAGCTCATGCGCGGCATCGCCCACAAACTGCCGCTGCTGGGTGAACGAAAGCTCCAACCGGCCAATCACGCCTTCCATCGCCTCCACCAGCGGCCGCAGCTCCGCCACCTGCCGAACATCCTCGCCCGGCGCAAACTTCCACGATCCGACCGTAACGCCGCCTGCTGCCACGGCGAGTTCGCGAAGCGGATTCATGCTCCGCCGCACCAATATCGGCACCAGCAAGCCAGTCAGAAGAATCAGCAACCCATTGGCCAGCGCAAACACCCGCACCGCACCAAAGACCGCCTCCCAAACCTCATACGTCGGCGAGGCATACAACACCATCAACGGATGGCGCACATTCGCCGCCATCGGATCGACCACGCGCACACCGCGCACCCGAATGCCGCGATAGTTGCGGCCATGGATCGTCGCGGTATAGAAGCCAGCATCACCCTTCCAGTCCGCATCCGTCGGACTCCAGTTGGAGGATTTTCCCAGCTCTCGCCCGCCCTCTTCGCGCACCGCATAGATGTCTCGTCGAGGCATCTCGAGGTCGGTCGTATCCAGCATCACGCCGTACTTCGGCGTATCCGCGTCCTCAACCGCGCCCATGATCGTATCGGCACGCCCACGCAGGCTGATATCGAACGAACGGAAGTGTGCATGGCGTTCATAGCCCAACGCAAACGCGGTCACGCCAATCGCGGCAATCAACTCCACCGTCAACACCAGCGCTACAACACGCCGCGTGATTGAATAGGGCTTCACGGCAACTCCTCATCCGGCTGGAGTTTATAACCCCGTCCGCGCAGCGTCTGGATGTACGGGCCGCCATCGCCCGCATCCAGTTTCTTACGCAGGTTCGAGACATGCGCCTCGATCACATTCGAGTGCCGCTCCCAGTTGTAGTCGTAAAGATGTTCCAGCAACTCCCGCTTCGACACGACGAGCTTCGGCTTGTGAAGAAGATATTCAAAGATGCGATACTCCGTCGGCGACAACTCGATCGGCACTCCGTCCCGCAGCACGCTCTGCTCCAGTGTATTGATGGCAAGATTCCGCACATGCAGCAGCGGAGTTGCAACCCCTTTGCCGCGTCGCACCAGCGCCTTCACGCGTGCCAGCAACTCGCCAAGATCGAATGGCTTGCCCAGATAGTCGTCTGCACCCAGGTTCAGCATGGCAATGACGCTCGAAGTATCCTGTCGTGCGGTCAGTATAAGAACCGGCGTCCGATCGCCACGCCCTCGCAGCGTCTTCAGTACGGTCCCGCCATCCACCCGCGGCAGCATCAAGTCCAGCACGACCAGATCGTAGTGGCCGAACGATGCCAGGTCGAGGCCAATCTCCCCGTCTTCGGCGACATCGACCGCAAAGCCGGCGCCATCCCGAATTGCCGTGGCCACGTTCTCCGCCAGCCGCTTTTCATCTTCAATCAGGAGAATCCGCATCGCACCCTCGCCTGTAGTCTATCTACGCCGCTCTCTACAGTGTTTCGGGATCGTATTAATCCACGCTGAAGGGACCCTTCTCGATATACTGACGACGCTAATCCTGATTCACACGGAGCCTGCCATGCAAAGCCGCATCCTTGGAACCACCATGCCTGTCCTCGAGTTTGCCCTCGGCCCAAACGACGCCATCATCTCAGAAGCCGGCGAACTCTCCTGGATGTCCGCCACAATCCAGATGACTACGCACACTCAAATGGGCGGCGGCGGCGGCTTCTTTGGAGCCCTCAAGCGCGTAGCCGGCGGCGGCTCGCTCTTCATGACCGAATACCGCGCCGTTGGCGCTCAGGGTGAGGTCGCCTTTGCGACGCGCGTTCCCGGCCACATCGTTCCGGTCGATGTCAGCGCCAGCCAGGAGTATCTCGTTCACCGGCACGGATTCCTGTGCGCCACCGCCAACGTCAATCTCGGCGTCGGCTTCCAGCAATCCCTTGGAGCGGGCATCTTTGGCGGCGACGGCTTCCTGCTCCAGAAGCTCTCCGGACAGGGGATCGCGTGGCTTGAGCTATCCGGCGAGGTGATCGTAAAAGACCTGGCTGCGGGCGAACTTCTGCGCGTCCACCCTGGCCACGTTGGCGCCTTTCAGTCCAGCGTATCGTTTCAGATCACGCGCATCCCGGGCATCAAGAACATGATCTTCGGCGGCGATGGTATCTTCCTCGCAGCCCTCACCGGCCCCGGCCGTGTCTGGCTCCAAACGCTCCCCATCTCGCGCCTCGCCCATCAACTCCAGGAGTACATGAAGACCGAGCGCGTGCAGCAGAACACCGAGAGTGGGATTGCCGGTGGCATCGTCGGCTCTGTCCTGCGCAACATGCAGTAGCCGCGATTTAGCCTCACGTGTGAAATCATCTATCCTGAAAGGCATCATGCTGCCTTTCCTGAACTTTGAGCACGTCCACGTAGCTCGTGGCGAAAACATTGTCCTTCACGACATCAACCTCAGCATCCGGCGCGGCGAACACCTCGCCATTCTCGGCCCCAACGGCTGCGGCAAATCGACCCTCATCAAAACCATGACCTGCGAGTGTTATCCGCTGGTTCTACCGGAAACCAAGGTCGATATCTTCGGCAAATCGCGCTGGGACCTCACGGAACTGAAGAAAAAACTGGGCGTCGTCTCCGCCGAACTTCCCGGCAAGCCGACCCGCAACACCACGGGCTTCGACGCCATCCTTTCAGGCTTCTTTTCGAGCAGCACTCTTTGGCCAAACCTCACCGTCACGCCGGAGATGCGCGACCGCGCCGAAGAAGTCCTCGTTCAGGTCGACGCTGTGGCCCTGCGCGACAAACTGGTCGGGGAGATGTCTGCCGGCCAGCAACGCCGCGTGATGATCGGCCGCGCCCTCGTAGGCTCCGCCGATATGCTCCTGCTCGACGAGCCTTCGAACGCACTCGATCTCTCGGCCCAGCGCGATCTGCAATCCCTCCTCCGCCAACTTGCCCAACAGGGAACTGGGATCCTGCTGATCACGCACCATATCGCCGATATCCTGCCGGAGATCAATCGCATCCTCATGATGAAAGAGGGACGCATCGTCGCCGACGGTCCAAAAGATGCCCTTTTGACCGCCCAAACTCTCTGTGACCTCTTCAGCACAGAGGTTCATCTGAAGCACGAGAACGGCCTATACCATGCCTGGTAGTTCTGAAAACCGAGACGCTTTTAGGCCCAATGAACCTGCCCAGTCCTTGCTGCAGATTCCGATTCGAACTTTCGCCAACGCTCAATCGGACGGAGCGAGATATCATGGTCTTAGGGATTCCAGGATGGGCACACGGAACAGAGCGTGACATCCGTCTAATCTGTTAAATCCAGCAGTAAGCGATACCAGACTTGGCATACCGGATAGCGGAGCCAAAGCTCGGGAGAAGAAGTTTCATGTGGATTGTTCGTCTTGCCCTCCGCAGGCCTTATACGTTTGTAGTGCTGTCGCTCTTGCTGCTTATCCTGGGCCCGATCGTGATCCTGCGCACTCCGACGGACATCTTCCCGAACATCGACATTCCTATAGTCTCCGTTCTTTGGAACTACAACGGACTATCGCCCTCGGAGATGACTGACCGCATCGTTACGCCCTTTGAGCGCAATATGACGACGACGGTCAACGATATTGAGCACATTGAATCGCAGGTTTTGAACGGTCGAGCCATTACCAAGGTCTACTTTCAGCCCGGTGCGAACATCCCCTCCGCTGTCGCCCAGATCACAGCATCATCCCAGGCCGCTGTACGCCAGTTGCCTCCCGGTACAAATCCTCCCCTCGTCATCACCTACAACGCTTCGACCGTTCCCATCCTTCAACTCTCCCTCTCTGGCGAAGGCATCTCCGAACAGCAACTCAGCGACTACGGCACCACGACCATTCGGACCCAGCTCGCCACCGTGCAGGGCGCTGCAATTCCATTTCCCTACGGCGGCAAGCAGCGCCAGGTTCAGGTAGATATTGATCCCCAGGCCCTCCAGGCCAAAGGCCTTGCCCCCACCGATGTAGTCGCCGCCTTCGGCGCGCAGAACATCATTCTCCCTGCAGGAACTGCCAAGTTCGGCAACTTCGAATATCAGATCGAAACCAATAGCAGTCCAGAGACGATTAAAGAGCTGAACGATCTTCCTATCAAGACGATCAACGGCGCGACTATTTATGTCCACGATGTCGCTCACGTTCGCGACGGCTCTTCTCCGCAGACCAACATCGTCCGTGTAGACGGACAACGCGCCTCACTCGTCACCATCCTCAAATTTGGCAACGCCTCTACGCTCGACATCATCAAGCGCGTCCGCGCTCGTATGCCGCAGATTGCCGCAACGCTTCCTCCTCAACTCAAGATTCAGCCTCTGCTCGATCAGTCGGTCTTCGTGCGCGGAGCCATTGACGGCGTCGTTCGCGAGGCGCTGATCGCCGCCTGCCTGACGGCGATCATGATTCTCATGTTCCTCGGGAGTTGGCGCAGCACTGTCATCATCGCAGTCTCGATCCCGCTTTCCATTCTAATCTCCATCATCACAATGAGCGCACTGGGCGAGACGATCAACATCATGACCCTGGGCGGTCTTGCGCTCGCAGTCGGTATTCTTGTCGACGACGCCACCGTCGAGATCGAGAACATCAATCGAAATATTGAGATGGGCAAGGAGACCGAGCAGGCTATCCTCGATGGTGCCTCCCAGATAGCCATCCCTGCCTTCGTCTCTACACTTTCCATCTGCATCGTCTTCGTGCCGATGTTCTTCCTGAGCGGCGTCTCGCACTATCTCTTTGTTCCGTTGGCGGAGGCCGTCGTCTTCGCGATGCTAGCCTCCTACTTCCTCTCCCGCACGATCGTCCCCACCATGGCGAAGTATTTGCTCAAGCCACATTCGGAGGAAGCGGAAGAGGCGAAGAGGACCAGCCGCAATCCTTTCCTTATCTTCCAACGCACCTTTGAGCGCAATTTTGAACGACTCCGTTCCTCCTATCACGGCTTCCTGAGCATCTGCGTCGAGTATCGCGGTCTGTTTATGCTCGGCTTTATGGCATTCTGCGTCCTCTCCATCGCAGTTTTGTACCCCTGGCTCGGGCAGGATTTCTTTCCCGCAGTTGACGGGGGACAGTTCAAACTCCACGTTCGCGCCCAGACTGGCACCCGTATCGAAGAAACCGCAAGCCTCTGCGATCAGATTGATAAGACAATCCGCAGTCTTGTCCCCAAGTCAGAGCTTGTAGCGATCATTGACAACATCGGTCTCCCATACAGCACGATCAATACGTCCTATAGCAATTCCGCAGCCGTAGGTACTGGCGACGCAGATATCCTCGTCTCGCTCACCGAGAAACATCGCCCGACGATCGAGTACATGCAGGAACTGCGCAAGCGTCTGCTCACGCAATTTCCTGGAACGACGTTCTATTACCTGCCGACAGACATGGTCAGCCAGATCTTGAACTTCGGCCTGCCTGCACCGCTCGATGTCCAGGTTGTTGGCAGCAATGTCCAGGCGAATCGTAATTATGCACTTAAGTTGCTCGCAGATATTCGCCACGTTCCCGGCACGACGGACCTGCGCATTCAACAACCCTTTGATCTTCCGAACTTCACCGTAAAGATTGATCGTACGCAGGCGCAGCAGTCCGGTTATTCCACACGCGATATCGCTGGCAACCTCCTCGTCGCCCTCAGCGGCAGCTTTCAGACGACTCCCACCTTCTGGCTCAACCCGAAAAATGGCGTGAGCTACAGCATTGCTGTGCAACAGCCGCAGTACAGCATGCAGAATCTACAGGATCTTCGCAATATTCCCGTCACCAATACGAGCGGAGCGAGGCCGCAGATTCTTGGCAATCTCGCCGGCATCACCCGCGGAGCAGAGCCCGGCACCGTCAGCCACTACAACATCCAACCCGTCATCGACATCTACGGTTCTGTTGAAGATGCTGGCCTCCAGAGTGTCGCAAAATCAATCGACAAGATCATCGCCAACCATGCAAAGACGTTGCCGCGAGGCTCAGAGGTCATCGTTCGCGGCCAGATCCAGACGATGCGTGAATCCTACCTTGGGCTGGTCGGTGGACTGTTCTTCTCGATCGTTCTCGTCTATCTTCTGATCGTCGTCAACTTCCAATCCTGGCTCGACCCTTTCATCATCATCGCCGCGCTTCCCGCAGCTCTATGCGGCATTGTCTGGTTCCTCTTTCTCACGCATACGCGGATCAGCGTACCCGCACTCACGGGCTCAATCATGTGCATGGGCGTCGCAACGGCGAACAGTATCCTCGTGATCAGCTTCGCGCAGGAACAGATGGAGGAAGGAATGACTGCGGTAGAAGCGGCGTTATCGGCCGGCTACACGCGATTCCGGCCCGTATTGATGACAGCCCTCGCGATGATTATCGGCATGATGCCCATGGCGCTTGGGTTAGGTGACGGTGGCGAACAGAATGCGCCCCTGGGGCGAGCCGTTATCGGCGGACTCCTGCTGGCGACCGTGGCAACGCTTACATTCGTACCGGTCTTCTTCAGCCTCGTACATCGCAATGACAACCTGCGGCACCAACTCGCTGACGATTCCGATTTGTAACCTTTATGGTTTTCTGCACTGTGGAGAATAAGAAATGAGTAGCGGACAACACCAGTCTTCCGACCGTCCCAGCCATCATTCCGAAGGGAATTCGAGCGCTCCGCCAGTTGTCTCGAAGAGGAGCGTCGTGCTCGTCGTCATCGTGGTGCTAATCGTGGCTGTGGTCCTGGCGATCACCGGCATCCTGCCGCGCATGCACGCGGAGAAGAAGCTCGTCGAAGATACCAACTCCATGGCGGTCCCACAGGTTCTCGCCATCACCCTCAAGCAGGGTGATCCTGCACAGGAGATTGTCCTTCCAGGAAATATCCAGGCCTTTCGCGATGCTCCCATCTATGCCCGCACCAGTGGGTATTTGAAACAGTGGTTCGTCGATATCGGTGGTCGCGTCAAGAAAGGCCAGTTGCTGGCCATCATCGATTCGCCTGAGGTTGATCAGCAGTTGCTACAGGGGCGTGCTGATCTGGCTACCGCCCAATCGAACCTGCAAATCTCGCAGACAACCGCCAATCGTTATGCCGACCTCGTGAAAAGCAAGTCCGTATCGCAGCAGGACGCCGAAAACTTTGCGGCTGACGCCCAGGCCAAGCAGACGATGGTTCACTCCGCGGAAGCCAACGTAAAGCGTCTCGAAGAGATGCAGTCCTTCGAAAAGATCACCGCCCCGTTTGATGGCGTGATTACCGCACGTAACACCGATAACGGCCAACTCATCAACGCTGGAAACTCCAGCACCGGAACGGGTACAGCCGGCGGCAACGGACGCGAACTGTTTCACATCGCCGCGATCGACACGCTCCGCGTATTTGTCAACGTGCCGCAGATCTACTCCCGCGATGCCAAGCCGTCCACCACGGTCGACCTGACCCTGTCGCAGTTTCCCGGCAGAAAATTCTTCGGCAAGCTCGTACGGAATGCGAACGCGATCGATCCCGTAACCCGCACTCTGTTGGTCGAGATCGACGTCAAGAATAGCTCAGGCGAACTGCTTCCAGGATCTTTTGCGGAGGTCCATTTGAAACTCGCAGCAGGAGCGCCAACCATCCTTCTTCCCGTCAGTGCCCTTATCTTCCGCGCAGATGGACTTCAAGTCGCTACGCTTGATGGAGATCACGCAAAGCTGACCCCCATCACCGCGGGCCGGGACTTTGGCAATCAGATAGAAGTGATATCCGGGCTGACTGCCAACCAGAAAGTCATCGACAGTCCACCCGATTCCCTGGTCGATGGCGAGCTGGTCAACGTTGTTCAACGGCAAAAAGCGCCAGCCAAGGCCGTCACAGAATAACGCGAAGGCAGCCCGGTATCTCAAGCTACTCAGCCTTGTCGCTGAACAGCATCAGGGATCTGCCACCAGCGATGACCTTCTCGCCTGCTTCCGACTCAGCAAACGGATTGTCAATATCTTCCGTGTCGATCACCTGCCTCCACTTTCTCTTCGAAGGCGAAACAGGGAGTGCAAATTCCACACCGTCCTGCGCCGCGTTCACCACCAGCAGAAAGCTGTCGTCCGTGAGGGGATTGCCTTCTACGTCGGTGGCCCGCAAGGTTTGACCGTTCAGCATGACACCGATAGAACGGTTCCACTCCGTATTCCACACCTCATCGGGAACCTCTTTGCCATCGGTGTTGAACCATGCAATATCGCGGACGATGGTGCTCTCGCCCTTCTGACGAATCTCGCGATCCTGAAAGAATTTACGGCGGTGAAGATTAGGATGTGCCAGCCGGAACTGGATCAGCCGGCTCGTAAAATCTCGCAGCCGCTTGCGCGGTTCGTCAAGTTTCCAGTCGAACCATGTAAGTTCATTGTCCTGGCAGTAGCAGTTATTGTTGCCGCGCTGGGAGCGAGCCACCTCGTCACCTCCGGCAAGCATGGGTACCCCCTGAGACAACATCATCGTAGCTAGAAAATTTCGAGTCTGCCGTTCGCGTAGTTGATTGATCGCCGGATCGTCTGTCGGTCCTTCGGCACCCATATTCCACGACTGGTTGTCATTGGTCCCATCGTTATTGTCATCGTGGTTCGCCTCATTGTGCTTCTCGTTGAAGCTCACCAGGTCGCATAGCGTAAAACCATCGTGTGCGGTGATGAAGTTGATGCTCGCATAAGGTTTGCGCCCATCGTTCTGATACAAATCGCTCGATCCCGTCAGCCGATAGGCAAAGTCCGAGAGCTGTCCACCATCGCCCTTCCAAAAGCGCCGTACCGTATCGCGATACTTGCCGTTCCATTCAGCCCAGAGAACAGGGAACTGGCCCACCTGATAACCGCCTTCGCCCACATCCCACGGCTCCGCGATCAGCTTCACATCAGCAAGCGTAGGATCCTGCTGGATCGTATCGAAGAAGGAGGAAAGCCGGCTCACATCATGTAACTCCCGTGCCAGCGTAGCCGCAAGATCGAAGCGAAAGCCATCCACATGCATCTCCGTTACCCAGTAGCGCAACGAGTCCATAATCATTTTCAGCACCGGCGGATTGCGGACATTGAGCGTATTCCCCGTGCCGGTGTAATCCATGTAGTACCGCGGGTTATCTTGCATCAACCGGTAATACGTCGTGTTGCAGACACCCTTCCAACTCAGGTTCGGCCCTAACTGATTTCCTTCGCAGGTGTGGTTGTAGACCACATCCAGAATCACTTCGATGCCCGCCGCGTGAAATGCCTTCACCATCACCTTAAACTCGTTGACCTGGCCTCCCGTATCCCCGCAGGAGCTATAGCGAGCCATCGGAGCGAAGTACCCAAGTGTGTTGTAGCCCCAGTAATCCGTCAGACCTTTATCGATAAGATGGCCTTCGTCGATGAAGTGGTGGATGGGCAATAGTTCCACCGCCGTAATTCCAAGCTGTTTGAAATAATTAATGCTCGACTCATGAGCGAGCCCTGCATACGTCCCGCGCAGCTTCTCAGGGACCATCGGGTTACGAATACTGAATCCCTTGACGTGTACCTCGTAGATGACCGAGTCTGCCAGAGGTGTCTCCGGCAGGCAATCGTCACCCCAGTCGAACCGGCTATCCACCACCACCGACTTCGGCACCCCCGCAGCGCTATCCTGCGTATCAATCTTCATGTCGTCGCCAGAGGTCACATCGTAGGCATAGATCGGCGCCTTCCAATCCACATTCCCTGTGATGGCCTCAGCATACGGATCGACGAGGAGCTTTGCCGCATTGAAGCGATGACCATTCTGTGGCTCCCACGGACCATCAACCCGGTAGCCGTAGAACTGGCCAGCTTTGATGTCGCGAATCAGGCCATGCCAGACAAACGCCGTGCGCTCGCGAAGGGTGACGCAGTCAGTCTGTATCCCGTTCGCATCGAAGAAGCAGACATCGACGCGTGTGGCGCCTTGAGAGTAGAGCGCAAAGTTAGTGCCTTTGCTCGAGACAGTGGCGCCAAGCGGAAAAGGACGTCCAGGAAGAAGTGTGCGGTTCATGTTCCCTTGGATGCAGGATTCTGATCGAAGTAGGCGGTCGAAATGCGCGCTGGTTCAAATATCTCCGGGGATTTCAGCGAGACGTATAGTCCTGATCAAAACTCGGGCCAAAGTAACACCGTTCCACGAGCATGCAGAAGATGTGCTCGAGCGCCAGGTGCGACTCCTGAATATTCATTGTTACGTCCGACGGGATGATGACATTGTGATCGCACAGGTGACGCATGTTCCCCCCGCCGCTGCCTGTAAATCCAACCGTAACGATATCTCTCTCGCGTGCCACAGAGAGCGCTTTCAGAATATTCTTCGAGTTGCCCGAAGTTGAAATCCCCAGGAACACGTCGCCAGGTTGTCCGATCGCCTCCACCTGGCGGGCAAACACATCCTCATATCCAAAATCATTGCCGATCGCTGTCAAAATTGACGAGTCCACTGTCAGTGCCACGGCTCGCAGAGCTGGCCGGTTGACCGTGAGGCGCACCACAAACTCTGCAACCAGATGTTGCGCGTCTGCCGCCGAACCGCCATTTCCCGCAACGATCAGCTTCCGGCCGTCAAGCATCGCCTTGGCCGTCAGCTCCGCAATCCGAACCACCGTGTCCGAGATTACCGGATCAGCCAGTACCAACTGCATGGTAGCGATGGATTGTGCAAGCTGCTTTTCGACAATGTGCTTCATGGAAAACTCCAGAACTGCCCGTTAGGCGGGGCATCAAAATCAAGGCTACGAGTTGAAGGCTGGCCGCAGAGCCACGCTACAAAGCCGCCGCCTCCAGCTTGATACTCTGCCACTCACCCCGTTTGATGCCGGCACGGATCTGAGTGGGCGTCCGCCCTTTCTTCGTCTCATGATAGGCATAAACGGCCTCCTGCATACAGGTGGAGCACTCCGCACCATGCGTCCCCTCAAAGCAGCTATGCAGGCTGTTATGACCCATGGAGATGTCGCAGCGGCAATAGCAGGGCTGCTGATGAAGGACAGCTGGGATCTTCGCCGCCATCTTGTAGACCGTCACCTGGTAGGGATGGGTGAAATATGCGCCGGTCAGTTGGTTCCCACTCAGCACTGCCGGAAGAGGCCGCGAAGGAGCCAATGCGTTGTAGGCCGGAACATCCGCAGACGGGTTCGACCACTGAGCTGAGGCCACGACGGTAATCAAACCGAGCGCAAGACATCCAATCCACTTCTTCATACTTGCAATCATATGCGAAGGAGCAATCTTCATTCAGGAAGGAGGAAGCGTTATCTGGTTAAAAAAAGGACGGCATGAACGGTACTTTGTCCATGCCGGGAGGCCAGTGACGCAACTTGTATCAGCGAACAATCACCCGATGCTCGCCGAAATCTGTCGACCGCGATAACCTTCTCGCTTGTCTATGTAAGATCATAGCACGGATTTTCCGAAATTCATATTCTCATACATTTTATTTTAGAAATTAGCTATCTCATTGAAAACACGTTAGGTTTCCTGCTGGAGATGGGTCACGAATGCGGCATCCCGTTCCGTGATGCCGCCAAGATCGTGCGAAATTAGGCTTAAACGAACCTTGTTATAGCGAATATCGATGTCCGGATGGTGCCCCGCCGCCTCCGCAATCGCTGCGATCCGGTTTACAAACGTCATTGCCTCCACGAAATCCTTGAAGACCCATTCCCGGGTCAGAGCCCCGTCCGCCACTTTCCATTGCGGTTGCGCTGCCAGAATGGACTTGATCTCACCTTCGCTCAATTTCGCCATAAGAACCTCCTCAACAATCTTTTCTTGCAGCCATCGAGCTGCGGCGTGAATTCGCCCAGCCCTCTTTCACGACCTGCCGGCTCCGCCCCAGGCCAAGCGCACCCTCCGGCACATCCTTTGTGATGCAGCTTCCAGCCGCCACATACGCACCCGCCCCGATCGTGACCGGAGCCACCAGCGTCGAATCCGACCCTACAAACACACCATCCCCAATCGTGGTCACATGCTTGTGGACACCATCGTAGTTGCACGTAATCGCCCCGGCACCAACGTTAACCCCGGCCCCGATGACCGCATCCCCCAGGTAGCTCAGGTGGTTGGCCTTCGAGCCCTTACCCAGGGTCACGTTCTTCGTCTCGCAGAAGTTGCCCACATGCGCCTGCTCTCCGATCCGGCTCTCTGGCCGCAGGTGAGCATAGGGCCCGAGCATCGCCCCATGACCCACCTCCGCCCGATCCAGAATGCAGCCGTTCCGCACCAGCACCCCATCGCCAATCACCGAGTCCTGCACCACCGAGTACGAGCGCACACGGCTCTCCGCGCCAATCCGGGTTGCTCCCAGCAACTGCACGTAGGGCTCAATCACCGTATCCGCACCGACCGTCACCTCGGCATCGATCACGCAGGTGTCCGGCCTGAAGATGGTGACGCCATTGGCCATCAGCTTTTTGGCCGTCACCGCACGCATAGCCTCGTCCAGGTGCATCATCTCGGCAATCGTATTTGCACCTAGAACCTCATCCACGCTCTCCGCCTGCACCGCCACCACGCGCTCACCGTCGCCCACCAGCATGGCGGCCACATCTGTCAGATAGAACTCGCCGTGTGCATTGTTGGTTGAAAGGGAATCGAGCTTTGCGAAAAGCGCAGACGTCCGAAAGCAATAGATACCCGAGTTGATCTCCGGAGCATTCAGTTGCTCCGGTGCCAGCGCCTTCTGCTCGACGATTGCAATGACTTCAGGCCTTGACAAATCGGCCCGCAGAACACGCCCATATCCCGTAGGGTCAGTCGGCACCGCCGTCAGAATCGTCATCGCGGCACCCTCGGCAAGATGCGCCTTGCAGATGGACCGTATCGTCTCCGGCCGAATCAGCGGAACGTCGCCCGAAAGCACCAGCAGATTCTCTGGAACCGCCGTACCAGTCTCTGCAAACCACGCCTTGACCTGTTGCAGCGCGTGGCCCGTTCCACGCTGCTCCGCCTGCAGCACAAACTGCACACCCGTTCCCGCTACTACTTTCTTCACCTGTTCCGCTTCGTGTCCCACGATGCAATAAATGCGCTCTGCCGGAACGACCTGCGTGGCTGCGGCGATCACATGCAACAGCAGCGCACGGCCACCGATTTCATGCAGCACCTTTGGCCTTCTGCTCTTCAGCCGTGTGCCTTTACCCGCTGCCATAATTGCAATCGCAAATCCTGAAGTATCCATAACTCAGGATTTTCTCACGCGCACTACCGCGAATGTTCCACGTGGAACATTCGCGTGGAACATCAGCGCGGGAACAGAGAACCCGTTTACTTCTTTGGCATTGGCGGAATGGTTATGTCCAGCTTCGTCACCTTGCCGAGCGTACTCAGGGGAGGAACGAATTGTGCTCCATTACCAACGACCACCGTTGCCAGTTTCGATTCGTCGATATATTTATTTGCCACCCGGCTTACGTCGGCGGAGGTCACCTTGTCGATGCCGATCCGGTAGCGCTCCAGAAAATCCGTGGGGTAACCGAAGAATGCCAGCGTGACCTGCTCGCCCAGCACTTTTTCGGGCGAGTCGTAGTTGAAGATGAAGGAGTTGAGCACTTGTTCCTTGGCCTTCTTCAGTTCGTCCGGTGAGGGAGGAACTGTCTTCAGCCGTCCAATCTCTGCCATCATCGCCTTGGTGGTTGCTACTGTGCTCTGGCTCTTGGTGCCCGCGCCAACATAGAAGATTCCCGGGTGATCGTACGATGCGCCAAAGCTGCCGCTCACCTCATAGGCGAGCCCAAGCTTCGTCCGTATGTCCTGCACCACGCGCGAGCCGAAGCCGCCGGAGAAGACCTGGTTCATGACGTCGAGCGCGTAGTAGTCGGGATTGTCCTGGCGTGTGCCCAGCCCCACGATAAAGACGTTGGACTGATTGACGTCGTCCTTCTCTGCAAAATAAATGCCGGGCTTAGGTCCTGGAAATGCGACTTTTAATTCTTGAAAAGCTGGACCCTTTGGCAGTGGCTCAAACGCGGCACGAAGCTTTGCTTCCATCGCTGCGCTGTCGAAATCGCCGGAGACGGCTACGATCATGTTGTTTGGCGTAACGGTCCGGTCGTGCCATGCCTTCAGATCGGCGATCGTGACTGCTTCGACCGTTGCATACTCTGTCTGACGTCCGTAGGGGCTATCGGCTCCATAGACGATCTGGACTGCCTCGCGCGTTGCGATGCCGCTCGCATCATCGTTGCGCCGCGCAATGCCTGCTTCCATGCGGCGCCTGGCCAGTTGCAGCTTGTCCTGCTTGAAGTCTGGATGTAGCAGCACCTGCATGGTTGTGCCGAAGACCGAATCAAAGTCACCCTTCAGGCTCGACCAGCTCACGGTAGTGGTTGCCTGTCCGCCGCCTGTCTCAACGCGTGCAGCCTTGGCATCGAGCTCATTATCCAGCAGATCGCCGCTTACCTTGGTTGTGCCGCTGGTGCGCCACGTTTGGCCATAGAGCGTGACCAACCCCGTCTTGTCCGCCGGCACATCACGGCTGCCTCCCTTGATGACGATGCGTCCGTTGATAAACGGCAGTTCATGATCCTCCGCAAGCATACTAATCAGGCCGTTTGGCAGATCGATACGCTGCGGCTGTGCCGGCTTGAAAGCATGCAATGGAGGAATCGCAATCTGCTTCCATGGTTGCGCAGACCGCGTCGGCGATGCCTGCGAAAAGCTATTGGCGGTCATCGTACTCAAACCCAAAAGGAGCACACCTGCAGGCAATATCTTCAGTGCGATCTTCATTGTGCACCCCCTGCGCCCTGCGCTACAGGTGGGGCGATCGTCTCGATCCGCGCCGTGGTGCGGTTACTTGCAACGAATGTCTGATTGGCCACACGGCGAATATCCGCCTTCGTCACCTTGTCGATTTTTTTGAGGTCGAGAAACATCTGCCGCCAATCGCCAAACCGCGTCTGGTACTCCGCCAGCGTGTGTGCCAGCCCATCATTGTCTGCGAGTCCGCGCAGCATATCTGCCTTGGCACGCGTCTTGTACCGCTCAAGCTCAGCGTCGGAGACGTCTTCATTCTTCAACCGTTCGAGTTCCTTTTCGATGGCGATCTTCATCTCGTCGTCTGTGTGCCCTGGCAATGGAACAGCATAGACGGCAAATAGCCCGGGATACTTCTCCCCGGGGTAACCGGAGAATCCCTCGGCTGTCTGTGCGATTCGCTGATCTCGCACGAGGCTGCGGTAGAGCCGCGCCGTGCGCCCATTCGAAAAGATATCTGTGATGGCGTCGTAGACCGCGTCGTCGGGGTCGCGATAGTCCGGCTTGTGGTAGCCCTCAATGTAGAACGGCTGCGAGGCGTCACGAATCACAACGTCCTTTTCGGCGTTCTGTTTGGGTTCAATAGTGGTCATTGGTTCCGGCTTCGGGCCTGCCGGGATTGGCGCGAAGTACTTCTCGAGCACCGGCATCGCCGTGCTGGCCTTCACATCGCCCACCACCGCAATGACGATGTTCGAAGGCACATAGTACTTCTTGTGGAAGGCGTCTGCTTCGGTCGCGGTTACCTGGCTGATCTCGCTCTCCCAGCCGACACCGCTGCGACCATAGGGATGCGCCACGTAGGCGGTCGCGAGGAACTGCTCCAACATGCGGCCTGTGGGTGAGGAGTCGATACGCATCCGGCGCTCCTCCTGCACTACATCGCGCTCCTTATAGAACTCACGCTCGACCGGATGCGCGATGCGCTGGCTTTCAAGATAGGCCCACAGCTCCAACCGGTTCGACGGCATGCTCCAGAAGAACTGCGTCGAATCCTCTCCTGTTGAGGCATTGATGCCCACGGCTCCGTTCTGTTCGGCGATCTCGGAGAACTGGTTTGGGATCACATATTTCTGAGCGGCTGCCTGGGCATCTTCAAACGCTTTATTCAACGTCGCAAGCTTTGCCGCATTCTGTCCGACACGCTTGCGGTACTCCGCATCGTAGGCAGCATATGCAGTCTCGACCTTCGCCAGAGCAATTTTTTCGGCGGGGTAGTTGGTCGTGCCAATCTGAGTCGAGCCCTTGAAGGCCATGTGCTCGAACATATGTGCCAGCCCACTCGCGCCCTGTGGGTCCTGCGCTGAGCCAGCATCAACCTCGGTGTAGAAGCTGAATACCGGTGCTTCGGGACGTTCGCACACGATGAGCGTCAGACCATTTGGGAGAACCTTGACGGTTGTTCGCTTTTCAAAGCTGGCCAGATCCTGCGCGGGCATTACGCTCGATAAACCGACGACAAGAGCGAGGGCACCGATGACACATTTGTATCTCAAGCTGAAAGGCGGCAAGCAAACCTCCGAAGCGTTAGAACCTTAACCATAACTGAATCGCGGCGAGCGACCGATGGACAAGTATTCACTGTGCCTTTACTTGACGTAATGAATGACCATTCAGTACAGTCAACGCGACTGGAATTTCTTTCCGTAGGAGATCCACGAACATGCCCACCCCGCACGCAAGCAGACAGATTCGTAAGGTCGCGGTTCTCGGAGCGGGCACCATGGGCTCGCGCATCGCCGCGCACATTGCCAATGCAGGGGTGCCGGTGGTCCTGCTGGACATTGTCCCTGCCGGCATTTCTTCCGACGCGCCAAAACT
>JBDTDX010000229.1:0-2685 GCA_039922815.1 Granulicella sp. | reverse complement strand
TGCGCGAAAGCGAGCTATCGATCGACACTGTTCCCGGTCCTTCGATGGATCCGCGAGACGCCGTTCCGAATCCGTTTGCCGGCGCCGAGAAGGCAGCTCTATTGAACCAGCCCAGAATCGTTCCCGCGCCTGCAATCGGCACACCGAAATTTCGGTCAGGCCGCAGCGTGTTATTGCTCCCCGTGTTGGTCTCAGAGACGGTAGCCGAATAGCGAGGGGTGAAGTAATTCCCCGTCGCAAAGGTGAAGTTGCCCGAGAGGGAGAATCCGTCCAACGCCTTCGACAGCAAGCCACCCTTTGCAAGGAAGGCCCGGTTCGGCCCGAAGGGTAACTCCAGCACCCAGTTGCCCGTCAGCTTGTGGCGAACGTCGAAGCTGCTGTTGCCTTCCTCCGCATTCAAGTCCTTGTCGTTCTGCGCTGGCACCGAGGCCCCGCCGCCGATCGAAGACGCATTGTCGATCGAGTGCCCATACTGATAAGTTCCCTGGATGGAGACGCCTTTTTGCAGCCTCTTGCGCACATTCACGCTCAACGATTCGAACCGCGAATAGCCCAGCGAGTCTTCATAGTTGAAGGCCTGCGCTCCGTTGTTCAGCAGGCCGCTCGCCGTCCGGTTCGGTGCTCGCACAATATCCAGATTGCCGCCCTGGGCACCGTTGTAGCCAATGTTCGCCACGATCCCCAAGGGGAAGGTCTTCTGCAAATCGAGGTTCCAGATCTGCACATGGCCCAGTCGATAATTTGGGTTGACCGCGTAGTTGTTCTGCACCGGCGCGGTCGAGCAGTTGAACGAGTTCGCCAGCGTCAACGTCCCGCATCCCTGCTGGTTCACGATGTTGGTCTGCGTGATCGCGAAGGGCGGTTGGAACGCAAGCTGCCTGGCAAAGCTCGCATACTGCGTCGTGTTGTAGTTGATGCCGTAGCCGCCGCGCAGCACCGTGTTTTTGAAGTACTTCACGCGATAAGCGAATCCGAAGCGAGGCGAGTACATCGCACGATCGGGATTGACCAGTGACCGCGAGAACCTTTCGCCGAACGGGTTCGCTTGATTCGGCAGCACTGCTGCAACCTGCGTGAAGTCTGCATTATGTGCAAGGTTCACGAGGTGATTATTCTTTTCCACATAGGGCGAGAAATATTCATAGCGAATGCCAAAGTTCAGAGTCAGGTTGGCCGCTACACGCCAGTCGTCCTGCGCGTACCAGTCGAAGACGTTGGCGCGCAGATACGTCTTTTGCAGGCCAGCCTGAATTGACGATTGCTGAGGTAGACCAAGAAGAAAATCCGCGAAGCCAGAGCCGCTCGTCTGCTGCACGGTGGCCGTGCCCGGACCCGGTGCCGCAGCAGGATTTTGCGTTGCATATCCGGTAAACGTGAACGCTCCCAGCACATTCGAGGAGCCGAGGCTATCTGCATGAATGCGCCGCACATCCACGCCATAGCGCATGTTGTGCTTCTTGTGGCTCCAGCTTACATAGTCGCTGAACGAGATCGTCTGGTTCACCGATTCATTGGGCGATGTCTGGTTCAATCCGGTGAACCCGGAGAACGTAAGCGAAGGCACGCCGTAGTTGAACGGATTACCCTGAATGACAGGATTGCCAACCGCAATCCCAGCCTGCAGCGCCGGATTGACGGCACCATTCGTCAGATAGTTTTGCGTGGTCGCGTTCGATCGATTCCATCCCAGGGAAGCGTTGTTGGTCAGCCGCCCGCGGCCAATCGTGTATCCAGCGGTGATGCTGTATCCAGTCGAATCGCTTGCACCGCCAAGCGGCAAAAAGATATTCCGGCTGTCGTTTGCGGAGTGCGAGTAGCTTCCGTTGAAGTTGATGTTCTGTCGGAGCGCCGTGGAGGTCGGGGCCGACTGCTGTCCTCGCCCGCCGCCGAAACCGCCACGCTGGCCGCGCTGCGGTGTCTGCCCGAAGTTCCGCACAAAACGCAGCGAGGCCTGCGTCGCATTCGATCCCGCCGTCGTGATTGTCTGGTAGTTATAGCCCTGCGTGCCCTCCAGCGGAATATTCGGTGCCGGATAGTAGTTCAGCAGCGCAAGCGTCTGCGGCGTGATCCGAGACACCGGAATCATATTGTTGGTGAACGGTAGCCCGGTAGTCGGATCGAAGATTTGCACTGCAGTCGGCGTACCGCCTGAGTTCTGAGTCGAGTGCGAGAAATCTCCACCACGCTCGGCAATCGTCGGCACTGTCCCATAGAGGTTCTGCGGAGTAATGTTTCGCTGCCCGGTCACGTTCAGAAAAACGAACTGCTTCGGATTGGCCTTGATCAGCCCAGGTATCGAAGGAGACCCAGTCAGGCTCAACCCATAGCGATTCGAGCTATAGGAAGGCTTCACCACCGGTGCGCCCGTCAACGAGTAGGTCGTCGCATTCAGAGCGCCATTGCCTCCCTGGTAAAAGACAGACCCATGCGTCTGCGTCTGGTTGAAGCCACGGAAACCCCCGCCGCCACCACCACCCCCTCGCCCTCCTCCTCCTCCGCCTCGTCCGCCGCCGCCTCCACCAGGACCACCCCCACCCATCAGCCCGCCGAACATTCCGGCTATGGCGCTATTGGTGTCGCCGCCCTGGCGTTGTGCCTGCAACTGCGCGTCCTGCATGCGCTGCTGGATCTCGTCCTGGTTGAAGTTCGCAAGACCGTTCGTCTGCCCAAGCTGCCCGCTTACGG
>JBDTDX010000228.1:0-4063 GCA_039922815.1 Granulicella sp. | reverse complement strand
GCCGTCTCACCGCCGCAACCCTCGGCCCTTCCGGCGTCGCTGCGTGGGATGGCGAGACGCTCCACGTCGTCTCCGCCTACCAGGTGCCCGTACTCGACACCACCGGCGCGGGCGACATCTTCCACGCTGGCTTCATCTACGCTCTCCTGCAGGATTGGCCCCTCAAGCGACAGCTCGACTTTGCCTGCGCCGCCGCCGCCCTCAACTGCACTGCCGTCGGCGCTCGAGGCGGCATCAAGAGTGTCGCCGCCATCGAAGCTCTCATGGCCAGCGGAACGCGCTACAAGACGATCTTCTAATCCGCCGGAACCGGCTACACTGCAAACCATGATCCAGCGCATCCTCATCGTCGGGACAGGTCTTATCGGCGCTTCGACCGGCCTCGCGCTCAAGGCCGCAGGCTTCACCGGCCACATCTCCGGCTGGGACGTCACCCGCGCCGAACGCCTCACCGCGCTTGAGCTCGGTGCCGTCGATGAGGTCGCCTCCAGCCGCGAGGAAGCACTCAGTGTCGCGCGCCACGCACAGGTCATCCTGCTTGCCGTACCCGTCATGGCAATCCTCGACTGGATCCTCGAACTCGCTCCCCTGCTGCACGCTGGCCAGCTCGTCACCGACGTCGGCAGCACCAAGCTCCAGATCGCCGAGCTTGCCCAGGGCCTCTTCGGAGGCAGCGGCGCACACTTTCTTCCGGGCCACCCGATGGCGGGTAAAGAGTCCGGCGGCGCGGCACTCGCCGAAGCCAGCCTCTTTCAAGACGCCATGTGGCTCTTTACTCCGTTCGCCGAAGACTCCACTCAGCCTACAGATCTCGAAATCGAGTGGCGTTCGTGGATCGCAAAGTTTGGCGCAAAAACGCTCGACCTCGACGCCGCCCGGCACGACGAACTCTGCGCCTGGGTCAGCCACCTGCCGCAGTTCCTCTCGACCGCACTGGCCGCTCTGCTCGAAGACCGTTTCGGCGACGCCCCGGAGATTGCCGCCATCGGTGGCCGAGCCCTCCGCGAGACCACCCGCCTCGGAGCCAGCCCCTACAGCATGTGGCGCGACGTCGCGATGTCCAACACCATCCCCGTCGCCGACACCCTCTTCGCCCTCGAGCAGCGCCTAGCACACCTCCGCGAAAACCTGAAGACCCCCGAACTCCGCGACGAATTCACCCTCGCCAACCGCTTCCGCGCCCGCCACTAAGTTCTTTCGATCCATCCCCGAAACACTGTCATCCTGAGCGAAGCGCAGCGGAGCCGAAGGACCTGCATTTGTTTTTGCCGCTGCCCGTTTTTGCTGTCATCCTGACCCTGAGCTTGTCGAAGGGGAAGTATCTCGCGAGACCCCACCCGCCAAAGCCGCTCAATCCTTTCCGTCACCCCCGGAACCCCTCATCAAGTACCATCAAGACAACGTGAACCACACCAGAGAATCACTGCCGCTCCACCTAGCCGACATCCTCGCCGCACGCGAACGCATCCGCTCCTCAATCTACTATTCGCCCTGCCCGCACTCGCAGATGCTCTCGGAACTGACCGGCCAGAAGGTCTACCTGAAGCTCGAAAACCTGCAGATGACCGGCAGCTTCAAGGAGCGCGGCGCACTCAACCGCATCGCCATGCTTACCCCGGAGCAGGCCGCGCGCGGCGTCGTCGCCGCCAGTGCCGGCAATCACGCCCAGGGCGTCTCGTACCACGCAACTACCCGCGGCATCCGCGCGCTCATCGTCATGCCGCTCGCCACACCGCTGGTTAAAGTCACCGCCACCCGCAACTTCGGTGCAGAGGTGCTGCTGTACGGAGCGAACTACGACGAGGCCTGCGAAGAGGCCAGACGCCTCTGCGAGGCCCAGAACATGACCTTCATCCATCCCTTCGATGACGCTGCCGTCATGGCGGGACAGGGCACCATTGGCCTTGAACTCCTCGAACAGGTGCCGGAGCTTGAGGCCGTCGTCGTTCCCATCGGCGGTGGCGGCCTGATCGGCGGCATCGCCTGCGCCATCAAGGAGTCCAACCCCAACATCCGCATCGTCGGCGTGCAGACCTCGCGTCTCCCGTCGATGGCCGCCGCCATCGAGCAGCATCACCCCGTCACCGTTGAGCCAGCAACCACCATCGCCGACGGCATCGCCGTGCGCCGCGCAGGCGACGTGACCTTCCCGATGGTCGAGCAGTATGTCGACGAGATCGTCACCGTCGATGAAGACGAGATCGCTTCCTCAATTCTCGTCCTACTCGAGCGCGAAAAGACCCTGGCCGAGGGCGCAGGCGCAACCGCGCTCGCCGCACTCCTGCAACATAAAACCTCGCTCAAGAACGCCCACACAGCCGTGCTGGTCTGCGGCGGCAATATCGATGTGACCCTGCTCTCCCGCATCATCGAGCGCGGCCTGGTGCAGGATGGGCGTCTCATCCGCCTCCGCATCCACCTGCTGGACAAACCCGGCGCCCTGGCCGAGTTGACCCGCCTGATTGCGCACTACCGCGCCAATATTGTCGACACCCTCCACAATCGCGCCTACTACGGGGTCAACCTCGGCGACACCGTCATCGACATCACCATGGAAACCCGCGGCCGGGAGCAGGTGGCCGAACTGCTGGCCGCCCTCACCGAAGAGGGATACAAACACAGCCGCGTCCTCTAGACGCTTTGTAGCTCGTGCCCCCTAGAGATGAAGCGCCGGAGCCATGTGGATCTGCGGAAGCTCTTCCCCTGCAAACGCGATCACACCGCCGCCATGCCGCTTGGCACGATACATCGCATCATCGGCTGCCTTGTGAAGCTCATTGCTCCCATCCGCATCCTGTGGCGATAGCGCGATGCCGATGCTGATATGCACATCGATCGAGTGCTGCTTGATCGAGACGGGAACACAGCCTGCAGCCATCATCGCCCCGGCAATAAAGCGGACGTGGTATTCATCCGCGGCCTCGACGATCACTGCCGTAAACTCATCGCCGCCTGTTCTCGCCAGCATATCGCGCGGTCCCAGGTTCCAGCTCAGCCGTTTTGCGAGCGCCTGCAACAGGCCATCCCCTACAGGATGACCGAACGTGTCATTGATGTATTTGAATTTGTCGACATCAATCACCAGACAGGCCACCGGGGTCCCCGTTCGTGCGGACTCCGCAATCGCCTCATCCATCCGCTCCTCAAAGAGTCGGCGATTGGGCAGGCCCGTCAACGGATCGTGCAGCGCAAGCCGCTCCTGCCGGGTGACATACTCATCCAGAAACGAGAGGATCATGCCCGCCGCAAGCACATAACGCGGTAGCTCCATGAGCCCCCGGGGCAGGATCGACATGGGATCGAGCACGCCAATCGACTGTAGCGGACAGGTAATGCCCCACAGCACCAGCCCCACAATCATCAGCACGACCCCAAGGGTCACCGTGGCAGCCCTGACGAAGGTGAAGTACGCGGCGCTGACGAAGATCATCCCCAGAACAATGCCAACCACGAGATAGGAGTCGATTGCGCGAAAGACCACCAGTACCAATCCCAGCAAGGCAAACACGCTTGCCAGTACCTCGAACGGAGTCGTCCGGTATTTCCGTCGCATTAGGAGGTGAATGCCCGGCAGCAGGAAGAGCAGTGCCGCGGCACTACGCAGCACCACCTCGCCAGGCCACAGGAAGGAGAGGCCCGATTGCAGCAAAACCGGAACCCCTAACTCCAGGACGAAAATACGGTTAAATCGGCTGGGACGTCCGTTGCTGGCAGCCCACAGGAAACACAGGGCGCACAACTCAGTCGACCATACTGCCAGAAGCTCCCACATTACTTGCGCGAAGCCGGTCTTCTGCGGAACGAGCAGAACAGCATAATGGATCAGCAGAAATGCCCAGCCAAAGAACCACACGTCCGTATACTGTCCTGCTCGCCGTACCAGGGGACGGAAGCAGAACACGAATACCGCGAGCGCGTAAAAACTGGGTAGGGTACTCAGGTCCACAAAACTCCCACTAGGTCAGATAAATGACATTGCCCGAGCGTACACCTCTGATGACTTATGACGTGTCCTTTTCTGAATCATTGAATAGTTCGATGCACTTTACAGGTTCGATGCCCG
>JBDTDX010000227.1:0-1827 GCA_039922815.1 Granulicella sp. | reverse complement strand
AGTACGCCCACTCCGTCGTCACCAAATTCGCCGTCACCCCCGCCCTGATCGGCAAGTGGCTCCCCGACGTCCCCCGCGAGTCCGCCACCGCGCAGATCCGCTACCAGAAGGCCAGCATCGGCGACTTTGTCCTCTCCGCCCGCAACAGCGGCCGCGCCTTCGACGACAGCGCCAACATCTTCATCCTCCACTCCTTCTTTCAACTCGACGCCTACGGCTCACGCTCCATCAGCCATGGCTTCACCGCCTTCTTCTCCGCCCAGAACCTCACCAACCGCCGCGCCGAAGTCTCCCGCACCCCCCTCCTCACCCAGGGCATCCCCTTCATAGCCCAGGGCGGCATCAAGTACGACTGGGGCGGCCGCCACCTCTAAGTCAGAGCAGTTTCCGCGAAGGTATAGAGTCGAACCGCCAAGGGCCAACGGCCCGTTGCCAAATCAGCATGGGGCGAAGCCCCATGTTCCTTGCCAGGAATGGAGCAAGGGCTGAAGGCCCGTCCGATACACCATCGAGGAAACTGCTCTAGTTGTGGAGGCTCAAGAGGTTGTTCCGATTCAGACCTGACCTGGAAGCTGTCGGGTTGAGGTTGAGGCTAGCCCGGGTACCCCATCCTTCGCGCCTTTGCGAAGGGTGGGACTCACCAAATCAAAACGCAGCGATCAATCTCCAGCAGCCATCCCCTCCAGCTTCATCCCATCCGGAGCAGCCAGCGTCGCGTAGCACAAAGCCCCCAGCAGCGTCACCACACTACACACCCCCAGCGCCAGGTTGAACGAGTGCGTTCGGTCCAGCAGAAAGCCCGTCAGCACCGGCGCAACCGAAGCAATCATGAAGCTCGCAAAATTTTGTAGCGCACTCAGCGAAGCCACATACCGCGCCGGACTCACCGCCTGCACATATCCCCAGCCCGAGGTCCCCGCAAAGTGAATAAAGAACAGCGCCATGCTGATCCCGCCCACCGCCGCCGCCGTCGAGTCGCTGTGCGCCACCGCAAACGTGAACCCCGCGGAGAGAATCATTCCCACCACCAGGTTAATGCGGTGGATCTTCGTCAGCGCCATGCCCCGCTGCGCCATGCTATCCGCCAGCGCCCCGCTCGTAATCATCCCCACCGCGCCCGCCAGAAAAGGAATCGCCGCCAGCCATCCCGTCTTCGCCAGTGACAGATGCCGCGCCGTCTGCAGATATCCCGGCAGCCACGTCGTATAGAGCCAGTTCGTGTAGTTGATGCCGCCAAAACCAAGCATCATGCCCCACACCGTCCGCTGTCGCAGCAGCGCCGACCACACATTTTCGTGCGTACTTGCCTGAGCCTCCTCCACGCGCAGCGACGTATCCTGCCGCGCGCGGTGGAACGCAATCCAGGCTGCGGCGACCGCCAGGCCCGCAGCCCCCAGCACGATAAACATCGTCCGCCAGCCCAGCAGCAGCATGATCCACGTCAACGCAGGCGGTGCGATCGCCAGTCCAATCGTCTGCGACATGCTCATCACAGCCGTCGCACGCCCGCGCGTCTCGCCCGAGAACCACTCGCGCACGCTCCGCACGCCCGACGGATAAAACGGAGCCTCGCCAATACCAAGCACCACCCGCAACACCAGGAACGGTCGAAACCCCTGCACAAAGCCAGTCAGCATCTGCGCCGTCGACCACAGGATCAGCCCCGCACCCAGCACCTTCCGCGTCCCCGCGCGATCCAGCAGCCCAATCAGCGGAAGCTGTGCAAACCCATAGGCCAGCGAGAACGCCGACAGCAACCACCCCATCTCCGTCGCATTCAAATGAAGCTCAGCGCGGATCGTCGTATTAGCGATCGACAACGACGAG
>JBDTDX010000226.1:0-2121 GCA_039922815.1 Granulicella sp. | reverse complement strand
CTGCCGTCCGCCTGCGAAGTGGACACCATGGGAACCGTCGCCATGTATGCGCTCACTCTGGCCAGCGAGTCGCCCTCAGCGCTGCTCGATTGGAACAACAACTACGGCAGCGATCCGGATAAGGCGGTCTGCTTTCACTGCTCCAATCTGCCCAAGCATTTCTTCAACGAGGGCGTGAAGATGGACTTCCAACAGATCATCGCCGGATCAGTGGGCAAGGAAAACACCTATGGCACGCTCGATGGCCGCGTCAAATCCGGCGCTATGACCTTCGCCCGCTTCTCCACCGACGAGTTTGAAGGCGTCATCAAAGGCTATGTCGGCGAAGGCCGCTTCACCGATGACACACTCAACACCTTCGGTGGCGCAGGCGTCGTCGAAATCCCCAACATGCAGAAGCTGCTGCACTACATCTGCACGAACGGGTTCGAGCATCATGTCGCCGCGAACTTCGATCAGGTCGCCTCGTCCGTGCACGAAGCCGCAGAGCGTTACCTCGGCTGGAAGATGCACCGCCACGTTTAGGACAAAGTAGCAGTTGGTGCAGAGTCTGCTTTGTTCTTCGTTTGTCATTCCCGAAGGGAATCTGCGGTTGCCTTCCTTCACACCAACAGCAAATCTGCTCTAGTTTGGAGAGCGCCATGTACTTGGGTATTGATTGCGGCACGCAGGGGACCAAGGCTCTTCTGGTCGATCAGAAGGGCCTCGCTCTTGGTAGAGGATATGCGGCCCATGCGCTCATCGAGCGGCCCTCCGGCGCGCGCGAGCAGGAGCCGCAATGGTGGGTCGATGCCCTGCGCATCGCGGTCACACAAGCCATGGCCACCACGCCATCGCCCGCTGTGCTGGCGATGGCCGTGTCGGGCCAACAGCACGGGCTGGTGGTCCTCGATGAGGACAAGCGCGTCATCCGCCCCGCCAAGCTGTGGAACGACACCGAGACTGCCCCGCAAAATGCAGAGCTGATCGAGCGCTGGGGCGGCAAGAGCGCCTGCTCGGAGAAGTTCGGCATCGTTCCCCTCACCGGCTACACCGTCTCCAAGCTGCTCTGGCTGCGCGAGAACGAGCCGGAAAACTTCGCGCGCATTCGCCACATCCTCCTCCCGCACGAGTACCTCAACTTCTGGCTGACCGGCAAAATTTACGCCGAGTACGGAGACGCCTCCGGCACCGCCTTCTTCGATGTCCGCACCCGCACCTGGATTCGCGAGATTCTCGACGCCATCGACGAGGGCTCCGGCCATCTCTTCAAAGCTCTGCCTGAGTTGTTGACCACAGAAGATCTCGTCGGCCCCCTCCTCCCCGAAGTCGCCGCAGAACTCGGCATCTCCCCCACCTGTGTCGTCGCCGTCGGCGGCGGAGACAACATGATGGGTGCCATCGGCACCGGCAACGTCGCCGAAGGCGTCGTCACGCTCAGCCTCGGCACCTCCTCGACCGTATATTCCTACCGCTCCGAGCCCGTGCTCGATCCCACTGGAAACATCGCCCCCTTTTGCTCCTCTTCCGGCGGCTGGCTCCCGCTGGTCTGCACGATGAACGCCACCAACGTGGTCACGCAGACCTTGCAAGTGCTCGGCAAAACCGTCGCCGATATCGATCCCGCACTCGAAGCAACCCAGCCCGGCGCAGAGGGCCTGACGTTCGTCCCCTTCCTGAACGGCGAACGAACCCCCGACCTCCCAAACGCTCGCGGCTCTGTCGTAGGCATCTCCTCGAACAACTTCACCAGCGCCAACCTCATCCGCGCCGTCATCGAAGGAGTCAGCTTCGGCGTCCTCAACGGCCTGAGCCCCATCCTCGGCGGCAAGCAGCCCGAGCGGATTCTGGTCATCGGTGGAGGCGCACGCTCCGCCGCATGGAGACAACTCCTCGCCGACGCCACCGGCGCGATCATCCAGGTCCCAGCGGAAGAAGAGGCCGGTTGCTTAGGCGCTGCCATCCAGGCGGTCTACGCCTATCAACATTCTCTCGACCAGCAGACCAGCTTCCAGGAGATCGCCGACAAGTTCGTAAAGACCGACGAAGCAAAGACCGCCCAACCCAGAAAAGACCTGCACCAGCTCTACCGCAACGCCAAGAGCGCCTACGATCAGGCCCTCGCCGCCCAGTACGGCATTA
>JBDTDX010000225.1:0-1726 GCA_039922815.1 Granulicella sp. | reverse complement strand
GTGCGTCTCAGACAGGACTGAGAAAAACGCTTGCTGGGCTGGCCTTGCTCCTGTTGCCGTTTGTGGTTCAGTCGAGGCGAAGGTGGGCGGGTGCTTTTGTTCTGATGATGCTGATGGTTACGGTGGGTTGCGGTGATCGAATTGTTACGTCGACAAATGCTGCGAGCGCAGCAACGAGTTATCCGATCACCGTGATTGCGACGGCTACCAGCGCTGCGGGCGCGGTGCTGCAACATACGGCTACGGTGACGCTGACGGTCCAGTAGCGTGGATTCCATGGGCCGAGCAAATTACACAGGGCCGAGCAGACGCAACAGGAAGAAGACGACGACTCCGGCGAAGAAGACGAGCGCCATGCGGATGCCGGGTTCGCGGTTCACTTCGGGGACAAGATCGGTTGCGGCCACATAGATGGTGACGCCGGCAGAGAGTGGGAGGCCGATGGACACCATGTGAGGCACGAAGCTGATAACGAGTACGCCGAGTACGGTAGTCGCTCCGAGAAAGAGAGCGGAGTTGAGAGCGATGGTTTTGCCACGGCCACCGGCGAGCATGACGCTGGCGACGGTGAAGCCTTCGGGGATCTTGTGCAGGAATACAGCGATGAAGATGACCCAGCCCAGCCACTCCGAGAGTACGAAACCGGAACCGATAGCGATGCCGTCGAAGAAGGTGTGAGTGGCGAGGCCGAGCAGGACGGAGTAGCTGGTTTTGGGGGAGAGGAACTCGTGATGGTGAGTCTCTTCGCCGAAGTGGAAGTGTGGGACGACGGTGTGTTCGATCAGGTGTACGCCGCAGTAGCCGAGAAGAATGAGCGGAGTGGCCCAGCGGGCGTTGACGCGTATTCCTTCGGGAACCATTTCCAAAATGGCGGCGGCGAGCATAAAGCCTGAGCCGAGGGCAACGAAGTAGCGGAGTGCGCGGGCGGAGGGAGATCGCCGAACGAGCAGAAATCCGCCGAGATAGTCGGCAAGCCCCGCGACAAAGCCCAGCGCGAGACTCAGCCAGAAGCTGGCGGTCATGAAAGTTCCTATCGTGTACGAAGTTTGCGGAGTCAACTCGATCGAAATGTTACAGGACAGAAGCTGCGAGTGATGCGAACACAGCTTGCGTACCTTGATCAGTCTATCGTCTTCGGGATGTGAGTTTCCGCTGCGAGCAGGAAGACGATGCCGAGGCCGGCAAATAAGGCCACACCTTCATAGCGCTCTGAGAGGGGATGGAGGCGCTCGAAGTCGAGCCGTGCGGCGTTGTCGGCGGGTGCCGCATCGACGTCTCCACCAGCCTGGATGCGGTCACGCTCCATAGCAGGCACCACGCTGAACTGCAGATAGGCAGTGATGGCGAGCATGATGGCGATGAGGGCGAATTCGATCACGAAGAACTTCCGATTGTGGCGGCGGCGATAGCTCCAGAGGATGAGGGTGGCGATGATGAAGACGACGCCGCAGATCAGGCCAATCCAGTGCAGCGTGACGAGCGTGCCACCTACGACGAGGCCAGCCTCGTGCTTGCTGGGCAGCACACTGAACGCAATCGGGGCGAGTACAAAGGCGAAGAAAAGCAGCCCGCCCTCCCAGAGAACGAGGGCGAGCAGGCGAACGGAGCGGAGAAGTGTAGCCATGTTAGACGTGGTCTCGGCCGATGAGGCGGACGATGCGGTCCTTGATCGGCGGATGTGTGGAGAAGAGGTTGCCGATACCGCCAACACCGAGCAGCGGAGCAA
>JBDTDX010000224.1:0-2784 GCA_039922815.1 Granulicella sp. | reverse complement strand
GCCGGTGCTTCCCTCGCCATCTGCTATCAGAGCGAGCGCCTGCA
This sequence comes from Granulicella sp., assembly GCA_039922815.1. Lineage (GTDB taxonomy): Bacteria > Acidobacteriota > Terriglobia > Terriglobales > Acidobacteriaceae > Edaphobacter. Next base: position 2,740 of record JBDTDX010000224.1, on the reverse strand, counting down.
GCGCGACGCCGAAGAGCTCGCCGCCGATCTCCCCGATGCCAGGACCTTCCGCTGCGATGTCTCCCTCGACGCCGACATCGACAGCGTTTTCGAGCAACTCAAGGCTGCCTACGGCAAGCTCGACATTCTCGTCCACTCCATCGGCTTTGCCCCGAACATCAAAAACACCGTCCTCCAGACCGCACGCGAGGACTTCCGCATCGCCCACGACATCAGCGCCTACTCGCTCATCGCCCTCGCCCGCGCAGCCGAGCCGCTCATGCCCGAAGGCGGCGCAATTCTCACCCTGACCTACTACGGCTCGGAAAAAGTCTTCCCCAACTACAACATCATGGGCGTCGCCAAGGCCGCTCTTGAGGCCACCGTGCGCTACCTCGCAGCTGACCTCGGCGTAAAGAAAATCCGTGTCAACGCCATCTCCGCCGGCCCCATCAAGACGCTCGCCGCTCGCGGCATCGGCGACTTCTCTAAGATCCTCAACGCCGTCGAAGAGCGCGGCCCGCTCCACCGCAACGTCGACCCGATCGAGGTCGGCAACACCGCCCTCTTCCTCACCAGCGATCTCGCCAGCGGCATCACCGGCGAAATCACCTTCGTCGACTGCGGCTACAATATCACGGGCCTGTAGCATCTGAACGCCTGCCAGACAGAATTCTGCCGCCACTCCATAATTTGTTTTGTCATTCGCAGCTTGTTTGTCATTCCGCAGCGAAGCGGAGGAATCTGCTTCTCCATCCAGAACTCCCCTAAGGAAAAGGTGCCACATGACCATCGCAGAAATTCTCCTCCAGGACTTCGACGCCGAGATGCGCAACACCCGCACCACCCTCGAGCGCACCCCCGAAGTCCCCGCCGACTTCAAGCCCCACGAAAAGTCCATGCCCTGTGGACGCCTCTCCGTCCACGTCGCCACCCTGCCCCGTTTCGGCATTGCCATGCTCACCACCGATAACATGGACCTGGGCGCCACCACCTGGCCGAAGCTGGTATTCGAGTCCCGCGAAAAGCTTCTGGCCGAATTCGACACCCTCGCAGCCGAGCTACGCGGCCACCTCGCCTCCGCCTCCGACGAGTATCTCTCCGCCCATTGGAAGATGACCTGGGGCGAGAAGGTCATCGCCGACCATCCCCGCTCGCTCCTCTACCGCACCATGTTCCTCAACCACATGATCCACCATCGCGCCCAGCTCGGCGTCTACCTCCGCCTCAACGACGAGCCCGTCCCCCCGCTCTACGGCCCCTCCGCCGACGACTCCATGGGCTTCTAACCGGCAGCATGCCCGGTGACAGATGTTCAATTATGAGATACACGGGTGCCCCATCCATGTCGCAGCCTCACCGCGACATGGGTGGGAATGTAGAATCTCCCCGCACTACCCGGCCTTCTCGCTCAACTCCGCCCATCGCGCATACAGCCCATCCGCCTTCTCCTGCGCCCGCTCCATCTCTTCGAGCGCCGTCGTTAGCTTCACCGGATCGGTCACCACCGCAGTCTCCTCAAGAGCCTCACGCGCCTTCTGCAAACGATCTTCGGCACCATCCACCGCAGCCTCGATCCCCGCAAACTCCCGCGCCTCCAGGTACGACAGCTTCTTCTTTCCACCTGAAGCCCCATTTGTAGCAGCAACAGGCACAGAAGCCGTAACCGCCTTGCCCGCCTGCCCCGGAATGATCGACTCCTCCACCGTCACCCCGCGCCACTGCTCCCACTGCGAGTAGTCCGCGAAGGTCTCCGTCCCACCCCTGCCATCCAGTCCCAGCACAATCGTCGAGACCCGATCCAACATGTAACGATCATGGGTCACTAAGACAAGCGCCCCCGTATACTCCAGCAAACTCTCTTCCAGAATCTCCAGCGTCGCAATATCCAGATCGTTCGTAGGCTCGTCCAGCAGCAGCAAATCCGCAGGCTCCAGCATCAGCTTCGCGATCAACACCCGTGCCCGCTCGCCACCGCTCAACCGCTCAACAGGCTGATTCAACTGCTCGCTCGTGAACAAAAACTTCGTGGCATAACTCGCCACATGCACCACGCGCCCCTGGTAGACCACCGAATCCGAATCGGGAGCCAGCGCCCGCCGCAGCGTCACACCCTCCTCTAATTCGCGCGTCTGTGAGAAGTAAACGATCTTCAGCGAAGCCGCCTTCTTGATCGTTCCGGCACTCGGCTCCAGCTCTCCCGTCAGCAGCCGCAGCAGCGTCGTCTTGCCGCTTCCATTCGGCCCCACCAGGCCCACCCGCATTCCACTGGTCACCAGAAAGTTGAACCCCTCAACGATCTTCCGATCCCCCAGCACACAGCTAACATCTTCAAATTCCACCAACCGCTTCGTCTGCCTGTCGGTAGCAGAGAAATCGATTCCAGCTGATGCGGTTTGCGTCCGTGAATTGACCTCCTTCAGTTGCCCGATCAGATCGTTCGCGTTGTCGATCCTTGCCTTGGCCTTCGTGCTCCTTGCCTTCGGTCCGCGCCGCAGCCAGTCGACTTCAATCTTCACCCGGTTCTTCAACGCATCCTGCAACTTCGATTGCGCGTCAATATACAGCTGCTTCTCTTCAATAAAGCGCGAATACGTCCCCTGCACGCGCAGCAATCCATCCGCGTAGACACGATTCAACTCGACTATCGCTGTCGCAACATTCTCAAGAAAATAACGATCATGGCTAACAAGCACGCAAGCAAAACTAGCCTCATTCAGCAACTCCTCAAGCCAGGCAATCCCTGCCAGATCCAGATGGT
>JBDTDX010000223.1:0-4896 GCA_039922815.1 Granulicella sp. | reverse complement strand
CGAAGGGCAAGTTCCTGCTGGATGGGCAGGAGTACGACATTCCGCTGAATAACGGCGTGAACTCGCTGCATGGCGGCATGGTCGGCTTCGACAAGCTGGTGTGGACGGCGGAAGAGGTTGAGGGCGGCGTCGAGATGACGCTGGTCAGCCCGGACGGAGACCAGGGATATCCGGGAACGCTGACGGCGCGGGTGCGCTACACGCTGGACGGCGAGACGCTGTCGCTCGACTTTACGGTGACCACGGATAAGGCGACGGTGGTGAATCTGACCAATCACACGTACTTCACCCTGTCGGGCGAAGGAACGATTCTTGGGGCCGAGGCGCAGGTGAATGCGGACCGGTTTGTGCCGGTCGACAGCACGCAGATTCCGAGTGGCGAACTGCGGTCGGTTGTGGGAACTCCGTTCGACTTTCGCGCGGCTACGGTGATCGGTGCGCGGATTGACCAGGACGATGAGCAGTTAAGATTCGGTCATGGATATGACCATAACTGGGCGTTGAATGGCGAGAATGGCGTGGAGAACACTGCTGCTGTGGTGCATGATCCGACGACTGGCCGCGTGTTGACGGTGACGACGACGGAGCCTGGAGTGCAGTTTTATACGGGGAATTCGATTGTGCCGGGGCTGAAGGGGAAGAACGGGCTGGTCTATGGGAAGCATTCGGGCTTCTGCCTGGAGGCACAACATTATCCGGATTCGCCGAACCATGCGGAGTTTCCTACGATTGTGATTCGTCCGGGAGAGACGCTGCGGCATCGGACTGCGTTTGCGTTTTCAGTGCGGTAGGGTACTTGAGGAGACCGCCGGAGCCGCCGGTTGATGAGGAGATCCTGCGTGCTGGCTTAAATTACTGGAAGGTGGGTGGTCGGCGGTGACTATTAGTCGCCGTACGTTGGTTTTGCCTTTTTGTACATGATGATCATGCTGATCAGCGAGCAGATTGCTGCAATGCCCAACGCCAACCCAAATGCCCCCATGTCTCCCTGTGCCATGTTCTTTCCTGCATGTCGCCAATCCATCCAGTAGATGAGAAGAAAAAAAGTCGGGAACAAGACGATCAGGAGTGTGATTAGTCCGGCCAAAAGCGACTTCGCCAGGCGCCAAAGTTCCTGCATCGCAATGAGCCCTGCTTCATTCATTGCTGCCATGCTCTCACGCCGTGATGCGTCAAGCCAGAACTTTCAAACGCTCTGAATGAGGCTCTCGCTCTCGCTTCGCTACGCTCAGGATTCCAATTTTTTGGAAGGCTGGCGGGACCAGGTGCGGGTGCGGTCGGCGGATTGGAAGAGGTAGACCATGAGGATGCAGATGAGCGGTTCCAAGGGGCTGCGGAAGCGGGCCTGTACCGTGACGGCGTAGTAGGCGAGGGGCAGGCAGAGGAAGGCGAATAGGTAGAGGATGGCTGCCGGTTGGCGGCGCTTGAGGGCGAGGGCCAGACCCATGAGGCCGCCTAGCGAGAGCAAGCAGTAGTTCAACTCGCGGAAGAACTCTGTGAGGAAACTCTTCTCGATGGGGTGGGGGACGCCTCCCCAGAAGAACCAGATGCGTTTGAAGGTGTAGTTGCGGAAGCGGCCGGGGTTAGCGGCGAAGACCTGGTGGGCCATGACGCCGCGCTCTTTGCAGAAGGCGACTTCGCCGACGGCGCGGTAGTGCTGCATGTCTGGCGTGTCCGGATAGATGGAGACGGCGGCTCCCCAGGGAAAGCCGTCGTTGCTTTCGAGCGAGGAGGCGTAAAGCTCGCAGCCGAAGTTGGGGCGCATAGGGATGAAGGCGTGGAAGGTGTTCCAGTTGCGGAGAATCCACGGGGCGATGCAGGCGGCGCAGAGGAGCGCGGCGAGCAGGGCGCGGCTGAGGCCGGGGAGGAGGCGATGCTTTTCTCCCCAGAGCATCCACAGGCCGCAGGCGGGGAGGAAGGTAAGCAGTGAGGGATTGAGGAGCGCGATGGCTCCCCAGAGGATGCCAAAGCCGGCCCAGAGCAGGGTGCGTTGCCGGGCTGGCGGCGGTGCGGACTGGCCGATGCCGCGTGTTCGCAGCGCGATGACGAGGACCGCCGCGAAGAGGCAGGCGGTGATGGACATGTCCCAGACCCAGTGGACGGCATATTGCATGGCGGCGGGATAGAGCGCCCAGATCCATGCAGACCAGAAGGCGACGCGCTGGTTGAAGGAGCGGAGGCCGAGCTCGTAGATTAGCATCGCGGTGAAGGCGGAGAAGATGCTGTTGATGGTGAAGATGACCCAGGCGGAGAGCGCGGTGTAGACGCCGAAGAGCTTGAAGACGCCGCCGAGCAGCAAGGGGTAGAGCGGCGGGCACCAGGCGGTGGGGCCGGAGGGTCCCATGAACGGATCGGCGTAGCCTCGGCCGGTGGCGAGTGCGCGGGCGATGCGGCCCATCTCCCAGCCGAACTGGAAGTGGTCCTGAAAGAGGCGGATGCGGTAGGTGTGGGCGATCGTCATGTAGGCGACGCGGATGAGGAAGCCTGCCCAGAAGATGGCCCAGGGGGCGAGGATGAGGCGGTTGTTCTGAATCGGCTCACGGGTTGTGGGGCTTGATGACAGAACGTTTCCCTCGGCGGCTAAAGCCGCTCTTGCAGCCTTAGTTTATGGCGGGACTGAAGTCCCGCCCCTTCAAAATAATGCTAGAGCAGATTTGCTGTTGGTGGGTAGGAAGGCAACCGCGGATTCCCTTCGGGAATGACAAACAAAAGACGCGGCAGACTCGACACCAACGGCTACTTTGCTCTAGAGGCGGCCTTCGCGCTTTTGGGCGACTACGAGTCCGCGCGGGGTGGGAAGGAAGATGGCGGAGACGAGGCCTTCGGCTTCGAGTTTGTGGGCGGCGTCGCGGACGACCTTGAGATGCGAGCTGGCATCGTGCATGAGGATGATGCCGTAGGGGGAGATCTGCGGGAGGAAGCGTTTGACCTCGGCCTCGCGGATGGGCATGTCGGAGTCGGAGAAGAAGAGGTTGATGGTGCCGTCGATCTTCATCTCTAACGAGGACTCGTTGCGGAGCTCGATCCAGTCGGCGAGGCCGGAGGCGGCGATCTTTTCTTTGGCCTTCGCGAAGACTACGGGGTCGTACTCGCAGGAGATGATTTTGCCGAAGCCGTTGGCCTTGAGGGCTTCGGCGATCCAGAGGGTGCTGACGCCGAGGAAGGAGCCGGTTTCGACGACTAGCTCGGGCTTGATCGTCGTGACCAGCGTGCGGAGGAACTCGAGGACTTCGGCCTCGGCGGTCATGGAGTCGTACATGTGCCAGAGCTTCGGGTTAGGGCACTCGGGGGTGGGGCGGTGGTACTCGGGCTGGAGCTCACCTGCTGCGCGCTCGGCCTGGAGCATGACCTTGTGTTCCTGCTTAATCTTTTTCTTGAAGAGACCCATGCGAATCATTCTAAAGCGCAGATCTGAATTGCTTTGGGTCCGGGGCCTCACAGACCACTTAATTACTCATTGAGACAATGTTTCAAGGTTAACTACTTTACTCACTAGCGACTATATATTCCGTAAGCAATTCTAAACACTAATGCTAGCAATAGTGTGCCGAGAACCCTGACCTGTAAGTATCCGTTTCTATTCCCATATTTTGCTTCAGTCATCGTCCCTCTTCCTGCAAGCCATGAGGGCATACGAAACCACATCTTAGGCGAAATAAGCATAATTAGAGCTTCTATCGCAAACAGAGCCAGAAAGACAATCGCAAGAACAAATCCTATCGTGCTCATGTTGCCATGCTCTCAGGGAGCAATCGTTTGCCGCAAGGAGTTTGTGAATCCAGATCATTATGGATTTTCTGGCCACGATCAGTTATCAGGGCTTGACAGCGGGTGCGGTCTTGTCGAGATCGAGGTTCAGCTCGAGGACGTTGACGCGGGGTTCGCCGAGGAAGCCTAGCTGGCGGCCTTCGGTGTGTTTGGCGATGAGTTGCTGAACGGCGGATTCGCTGAGGTGGCGTTCGTGAGCGATGCGAGCCGCCTGGAAATCAGCGGCTGCGGGGGTGATGTGGGGGTCGAGGCCCGAAGCGGAGGCGGTGACGAGGTCGACGGGGACGTCCTGGCCGGGGTGGTCGGTCTGGGCGGCGGCGGTGTCTGTGGTGACGCGGTCGATGAGCTTTTTGTTGGTGGGGGCGTAGTTGGAGCCGCTGGAGTTGGCGGCGTCGTAGCCATTGCCGGCGGCGGAGGGGCGGGAGTGGAAGTATCCGGGGGCAGAGAAAGGCTGGCCGATGATCTTCGAGCCGACCAGTTGGCCGTTCTTTTCGATGAGTTGCCCGTTGGCTTTGTCATGGAAGAGGAGCTGGGCGGCTCCGGTGACGGCGAAGGGGTAGGCGATGCCGAACAGGATGGTGGTGGCAATGGTGTAGAGGACGGCGATGATGAGGTTGCGTTTCATGGTCTGTTTCCTTAGGCCAGGTGGACGGCGGTGATGAGCATGTCGATGATCTTGATGCCGATGAAAGGTGCGATGAGGCCGCCTACGCCGTAGATGAGGAGGTTGCGGCGGAGGAGGGCTTCGGCGGACATGGCCTTGTAGCTGACGCCTTTGAGAGCGAGAGGAATGAGGCCAACGATGATAAGCGCGTTGAAGATGACGGCGGAGAGGATGGCTGACTCCGCGTTCTTGAGGTGCATGATGTTGAGCGCGTTGAGCACGGGGAAGACGCCTGCGAACATCGCGGGGATGATGGCGAAGTACTTGGCCACATCGTTGGCGATGGAGAAGGTAGTGAGTGCGCCGCGGGTCATGAGGAGCTGCTTGCCGATCTCGACGATCTCGATGAGCTTGGTGGGGTTGCTGTCGAGGTCGACCATGTTGCCAGCTTCTTTGGCGGCCTGGGTGCCGGTGTTCATGGCGACGCCTACATCTGCCTGGGCGAGTGCGGGTGCGTCGTTGGT
>JBDTDX010000222.1:0-2873 GCA_039922815.1 Granulicella sp. | reverse complement strand
GCAGCGGCGCGTGCTCTACACGGCGTGTACAGGCTCAATCGGGTTCGATCGAAGAAAGCTATGCAATGATGGGTAGCTTTCTGGAACCTGCAGGCAACTACGAGCGGAGCCCGTCCCCGGGGGGAGGGCGGATCGCTCGCTGAAAGTGCCAGCGGAAGGCCTGTCGCGCATCCGCAGATGCCGAATCCACTACCTGGATCAGCAGAACTGGCTCAGGAGCAGTCTGAGGAGTTGCAGGCCTGGCCGAATGCATGGCCACGCAGAGCGGGCAATGATCGGCTCCTGATGCAGGCAGGTGTTGCCGGGAGCCCGCGGCCTGCGTTACCAGATCATGCGAATGGCAGACCTGTACCGTGCTCATAACCGCGATCAGCAGCACGCTGAGCAAGGCAATCCAACGCAGCTTGCAGGGCTGTTGCTGGAGCTTGCCGACGGGTTGGATCAGGTTACGCATCTGGTTCAAAATGGTTCCGAAGCACGTATGCTCTAGGGACGCCCTATTAAGGGTGTAGCACACTCCTGGTGACGAAACCAAACAACGACGTCCCGCGTCTGTCAAGACGGAACACTTAATAGACGAAGAAACGGTAGGGATAAAACGATGCAGGTGCGAAATAATTCCACGGCGGCGTGCCTTCGGGTCGCGGGATACGCCCTGTGGTTTGCGCTGGGGCCTCTGATTTTGTTGCCGTGTCCAGTCGCTCGTGCGCAGCCGCAGGCGACGGTGACAGGCCCCCATCGCACCAGGCTCTTTCTGAAAGACCATAGTTACCAGATTGTGATGAGCTATCGGATTCAGGGAGATCGCGTGTTTTTCGTCAGCGCGGAACGAGATGGCGTGGAGGAAGTGATTCCCCTTTCTCTGATCGACTTTGAGGCCACCCATCGCTGGGAGCAGGAGCATCCACCTGTCAGTGACGGAACGACTGTGACGCAAACACCTGCAGCACCCCCACCCACCATCGATCCCGAGCTTTTGAAGGAAGAACTCGAACGCCGCGCACTAACGCCGGAAGTAGCTCCCGATCTGCAGTTGCCAGAGCAGTCCAGCGTGCTGGCGCTCGACACCTTTCAGGGAACTCCGGAACTGGTTTCCCTGACGCAATCGACAGGCGATCTGAATCTGACAACCGGACACAGCATCGTGCGGTCTGTGGTCAACCCCAGGGCGAGCCCGCATCAGATCGTCCAGTTGCGAGGTGAACGCGCGGCGGTGCAACTCCATGTCAACCAGCCTGTCTTCTATCTTCGGATAGGGGACGATACAGCCACCTCGACCGGCGGAACACCCCTGGTGGTGGACACGCATGGTGCCTCCTCGGCACAGTCAACGGTCGCCGGGAATACAGCGGATAGCCAGTACGCAATCGTCCGCACCGACGTGCGTCAGGCCGCGCGAGTGATCGCGAGTTTCAACCCCGTCGATCTGGGAGCCGGGCAGGCGCCGGAGGATGTCGTCGAAACCACCACCGAGGTGCTGCCCGGCGGACATTGGATGAAAGTAACCCCACGGACACCGCTGACCTTTGGCGAGTACGCGCTGATGGAGATCATGTCGCCGCGAGAGATCAATCTCGGCGTCTGGGATTTTGGGGTGCATCCCGCCTCCCCGGAAAATCGCGATGCACTGAAGCCCGCGCCGAAGCATCCGATGACGCTGGAACGCCGCATTCCCGACTAGGGGACTCTGATCAATCCCGGCTTTAAAGTGGTGTGGCTTTAGCCGCGCCGCAAATCAGTCCTGAAAAACTACGCTCTCACCCTCAGAGAACGCCGGTGGCGTCATCCGAGGTTCCCTGGACCCCTCAGGCACTGTTGGCGCGACGCTTTTCCGCGAGCCGAAGCTCTCCTCGTTCCGGCATCGGCGTCGGCGCGGTAGGCTTATCCATCACCAGCCCATAGCCGGCGACGGCGACGTTGTTGCGTGTCGAATTTTTGGCCTCATACATCATCATGTCCGCGCAGCGAAGGATGTCGTGGACAGTATCGCCGTCCTCTGGAAAGGTCGCAAGACCAAAGCTGGCGAGGATATTGATCGACAGGCCGTCGCTCTCCAGAAAGCGCGCTTTGCGAAGCTGTTCGCACAGTCCCATGGTCATCGTCATCGCTGCCTGCTTGCTCATGTTCGGCAACAACGCAACAAACTCATCTCCCCCGTATCGAAAGGCATAGCTGGAGGGCCCAAGGCACCGCTTAATCATGCTGCCCACCTCGGCGAGCAGGCGCGTTCCCCGTTGATGGCCGTGCGTATCGTTGATCATCTTGAAGTGGTCGAGATCAAGGAAAAGCAGGCTGAAGTGTGCTTTGCGCAAAGGCCCCGGACCAGAACCCGCAACCTGCTCATTCAACAACTGGTAGAGATAGCGCGAGTTAAAGAGTCCAGTGCAATCATCGGTGATCGAGAGCTCCTGGATGAGGGTCATCGAGCGTGAGTTGCGAATGGCGATCGCGGCATAGTCGCAGAGAATGCGGAGAAACGAGATGGAATATTCGGAAAGCAGGTCGAGTTTGCTGTTAAGCAACTGGATCACGCCAAGAGTACGGTTCTCCGATCGCACAGGAAGGCAGGCAATGGATTGGATGTCCAGGTCGGGGTGCTGTTTCGCAAAGGCCGACCACTGCGGATCGAGCGACACATCCGGCACAACCAGCGGATTGCCAGTAGAGGCGACCCAGCCGGCGACGCCTTCTCCGAGCGGTACGCGCAATCCCTTCAGCGATTCGGCATTCTCGCCGACAGCAATGGCGTAGTACAGCTCCTGGGTGCGTTCGTCCACCATCAGCAGCGACCATCGCTCCGGCCCAAAGAACTGGGCCATCTTATGCATGATGGTGCCTAAAATATCTTCCAGTTCGAGGCTCGAGGTGAGCGC
>JBDTDX010000221.1:0-6997 GCA_039922815.1 Granulicella sp. | reverse complement strand
GCGGTTGTCTTCTACCGAGCGCAGCTTTACTCCGATACTTTGCTGCAAGTAGCGTTTCTCGGATTTACGATCTATGGGTGGGTCCATTGGAAGCGTGGTCTGCGAGAGGAGGGGATCGTGCGCGTGGAAGTGTTGGGACGGTCAACCGCTCTGACTGGGCTGGCTATCGGCGTTGTAGGTAGTTTCGCGCTGGGCTTCATCATGAAGCAGTACACAAATGCCGCATTACCGCACATCGATTCGACGCTGACTTGCTTCAGCCTGGTCGCAACATGGTGGCAGACCCGCAAACACACGGCAAGCTGGCTGCTTTGGATTGCTGTCGATTGCGTTTATACCGGCGTATTTCTTTACAAGAATCTCTATTGGACTTCTGTTTTGTATCTGCTGCTTATATTTCTGGCAGTGCTAGGACTGCGCGATTGGAAGCGGGCCGCGGATAGCCAAAGACAGAGGCCAGACTAACTGTGGATGCACCACAAAGATCTACTTGTTCGTGCCTGTTTGATCCGGCCATGAATACGTGGTGGACTGCCAGCGATCGAAGAGGCCATCTTCGCGGGGGTGCCGGTCAATGTGACGCTTCTGTTCTCGAGCGCCCGATATGTTGCGGCCGTCGAGGCATACTGCGCGTGCGATTTCGGACAGGATCGAGGTGATGGACCGAGCTGCAGGACTATCGTCCAGATGGCCGAAGAAGACCAGTTCCATGCTGGTTCCAGTTGCCGAGAAGATACTGAAGTTGGTCCCATCAAGGCGCACGGTTGCGCCCATCGGATACGGGCAGCCGTTCTTCGGGTCGCTCATCGCTGCCAAAGAATCTGCCCGCTCTCGAGAGGCAACGCAGCGTTCGCGTGCGATGGAACGAGGCGTGCCGTGTAATCGGTAGCCAGACGCTTCGCTGAGCAGCACACTGAAAAGACGATTGTGCCCGACAACTCAGTAGACGAGCTACGAGCTGGCACGATCTCTGCGCAGGAGCCGCTGCCTTCCGTGGGGCTGGCATAGAGTTCCAATCTGAATTGGTCTGGATGGAGCCTTCCAGCGTCTACCGGGATGTGAAACTGGTGTTGACCGTCCTTGGTCTCAACGGTGACTTCGCCAAACCTGAGGGTTTTCCACTGATCGGCGATAGCCTGCTGCCATTCAACCAACTCGATTCCAAGCTTGCCTTCGTTCGCGGCACGGGCTCTGTATCCGGCAGCGGCGGGAAGATAGTGATCGGTTGCATATTCGCGAATCGCACGGCTCGCCGAAAACTCAGGAGTAAGGATTGCCATACTCTCGCGGACGCGTGCAAGCCATCTTGAGGGCATTCCGTCCGAATTGCGCTCATAGAACTCGGGAACAATCTGCTGCTCCAGCAATGTATAGAGATTTTCGACTTCACTGGCATCCCACGCCGAGTCTTCGCCATGTTCTCGTCCGTCGCCGATGGCCCACCCGACGTCAGGGGCATAGGCCTCTGCCCACCAACCATCCAGCTCGGAGACGTTCAGACCTCCATTGGCAAGTATCTTCATTCCGCTTGTTCCGCACGCCTCCCATGGCCGACGCGGCGTGTTGATCCAAAGGTCCATCCCTTTCACCAGTTCCTGAGCCATTTGCATGTCATAGTCGATGAGGAACACGACATGGCCGCGAACCTCAGGTCGATCAATGAAATCGTTCCACTGCTTGATAAGCGCTTGTCCGGGAATGTCCTCGGGATGAGCTTTGCCGGCGAGAATCAGTTGCACAGGATGCTGCGCATTCGTAAGCAAGCGGATGAGGCGCTCGGGATCGTGCAACAAGAGGTCCGGACGCTTATAGGTTGCGAACCGGCGAGCGAACCCGATGGTAAGGGTATCGTTTTTGAGCAGCTTAGAGTCGTCAATCCACGGAGAGCCCTTGGCTGAAAGCTGACGCGTGTTGCGAGCGCGCGTCTTAGTGAGCATCTCCTTCCGGGCATCGGTGCGCATCTGCCACAGTTCGCCGTCGGTGAGCTTGCGGACGTCATCGGCGAGCGGTCGGTCCCCCCGCCAACGGTCGGGACCGCAAACCTTAGTCCAGAGCCTATCTGCTTCAACCGAATCCCAGGTAGGGACATGAATGCCATTCGTCACAGAGCCGATGGGAACTTCCGCCTGTGGCCAGCGTGGAAAGAGCGGCTGAAATATCTGTCTGCTCACCTCACTGTGCAGCTTGCTAACGCCGTTGACTTGACAGCTACCGCGAAGCGCGAGGTAGGCCATGTTAAAGGCTTCTGACGCGTCGTTCGCATTTTGTCTGCCGAGGCCGAGCAGGCCCTCCGTCGAAATCGCCAGTTCGTCTTTTGCGTAATGACTGAGGTACTTGCAAATGAGTTCCGGAGCAAAGCGGTCGAAGCCAGCTGGTACTGCCGTATGCGTAGTAAATATGTTTCCTGCCCTGGTAATTGCCAGCGCCAGTTCAAAGGAAACCCGATGATCCGCCATATAGTACCGGGCGCGTTCGAGCACAGCGAAAGCCGCATGGCCTTCGTTAAGATGGCACACCTCGGGACTCAGGCCCAACTCTCGAAGCAAACGCCATCCTCCGATGCCCAGGACAATCTCCTGCTTCAGCCGCAACTCGGCGTCGCCACCATACAACTCGCTGGTGATGCCACGGTGCGACGCGGTATTGGCAAAGTCGTTTGCGTCGAGAAGGAAGAGTTTTGCTCTCCCGACAAGCACTTCCCAGCAACGCAGCCAGATCTTTGCGTCGGGGAGCTGAATCTGTAGACGCACCCACTCTCCATTTGCACGTCGAAGCGGCTGAATTGGCAGTTGTCCTGGGTCGTTGACCGGATAGAGAGCCCGTTGATTGCCATTGGCGTCGAAATCCTGACGAAAGTACCCCTGACCCCACAGCAAACCGACGCCGATAACCGGTACCCCTAAATCGCTCGCCGCTTTCATCTGGTCCCCTGCAACATTTCCGAGGCCGCCAGAATAGATTGGGAGTGCTTCAGTCAGCATGAACTCCATGCTGAAGTATGCAATTGACGACAGCGCAGCTTCGGGATATGTCTTCTGAAACCATGCGTCTGCAGAAAAGAATTTACGTTTGTGCTGCAACAACGAGGACAATAGCCCTTGAAAGTCCGGCTTGGCCAGAAGAGCCTTTACCTTGTCCTCCGAGACAGTCTGCAGAATGGACCACGGATTCTGCGTTGTCTCCCAGAGAGAACTGTCCAGCGCCTCCCACAATACGTCTGCTGCGTGATTCCAAGACCAGTGCAGATTAAGTACTAGCTCTTTGAGCGCTTCAACGCCAAAGATGGGCGTGCTCGTCGCCGACATTATTTTGTCAGGCTTGCTGGATTTCGGATCGATCACATTAGCTCCTGAAGTTGCGCCGCCATGGGTACAGGGGCAGCCTATCCCATGCGGATTTTCCATACCCGGTCGAGTGCCATAAAGCTAAAGGTCGGATCGACGGTCTCATTCATCACCTGCAAATTCAATCCGTAGTGTTTTGCGATTGGTTCCCAATAATGCACGTCCGCTCCGCGATACGCTGACTGCCACGCAAGGGCCAACACACCACAGGCTGTTTTCAGTGTATCTTCGCTCTCCACCTCTAACCAATCTTGATCCGGCTGACCTTCGCCTCGCAACCGCGCTTGATAGAGCTCGTAGGCCTGGATGGCAATCTGTGGTGAAAGGTCCGCCTCCTCCCATAACAGCAGTTGGGCTCTTGTTGGATCGAGAATACTGTAGGCAAGCGGCTTTCCTCTTTCATTGACTAGAAACCAGCCTAGCGCATAGCCACACACAAACATTGCCCACTTCCCTCCAAGAGGAGTCATGACGATGCCATAAACGCAATCAACGTAGCGACTATTTGGGCGCCAAGTACGGCGATCCATAGAGCCCGTCCGGTCGGATGGAGCAGAGCCCCTGGTGTTTCTCCCCAATACAAAGCAAAGACAAGGGCTGCGGGCTAAGTTGTGGTGAAGGTTTGCGTTCGACAGCGTCGACCAGGTGGAGTTGGCAACAGTGCGTCGGGTGCTTCAGGCTGCAACCGAACGCCTCAACCAATACATTTCGGAAAGGAAATAAATCACGACACTCTTAGCGAGAGGGGGGAACAGGTTTGGGGGTTCGCGCCATCTGCTGAGTTTCGTGGATGCTGGAGTCGATGGGGCCGCGCTCTCGTGCGGACGGGCAAGAAAAATTTCCTGTCGGGGCCAGGCGGGTTTAAGGTATGGTGCCCAAAGGATGCCGTGAAGCCATCGATTACGTTGCCGGTGGTTCCTCCCACGTCCAACCCTGGGCCTACGATCGCGCTCTCCACAAGAAGCGCAACGAGATCGAGAAACTCTTCCGCAGGCTCAAAGGCTGTCGCGAAGGAGTTCTCGGGCGCAATTCTAACGGCCGTCTTTCCCGCTCTCTTCTACGCCATCGGGTCAAGCCCTTCGCCAAGGATCGACTGCTGATGCACTTGGCGCTCAAGGACGCGGGGAAGGGAGACATCAGGATACTTCCCGAATGTCAAGAGTTTCTGTTTGCCCTCAAATCCATACGCCCAACGCCAGCGCTTCCTTCTTCCAGACATACCATTCACTGGACGCGGCTGTCTCCAGACCGTCCTGGACGATAAAAAGACGGAAACCCCAATGTTTATTAGGGTCTAGCTTGATTTATTGGATGTCTTTGGACTGCCTTGGTAGGGTGTGGCGGAGAGACAGGGATTCGAACCCTGGATACCTTGCGGTATACACGCTTTCCAAGCGTGCGCCTTCAGCCACTCGGCCATCTCTCCGCATAATCAATGACTTGCGCGGACTAACTCTCAGAAAAAGAACACGCCTGGGAGGCCGCATGAATCACTTAAGCAGTTTATCAGCGAACGCCAATACTTGCACAACGTATCTCCCTCTACCGTCAGTTGGTACACCCACGCCTTCAAATGACTGCTTTCGGAGTCGCCCTCGCAAGCGGATCTAAAGACGCTGGGCTACGGATGCGCGAAAATGAACTCAAAGAACCGGATGTACCGCCGTAATCCGTGCCATCAATTCCTATTGGCATTGGACCAGCTTGTAGGAGCGAAAGTGAGGAGTGGGTTGCAAGTATGGCGCAACTCAAAGAGCCACAGAACATCTTGCCCACCCTCACTGAGTCTCAGGTAAAGTTGCTCGTCAATTGCAAGCCAACGATGAAGATTTTTTATCGTCGCCGATTGCATTTGTTGGCACCCCTGCTGTTGGACACGGGCTGTCGCATTACAGAGGCACTTATGCTGAAGGTCAGAGATGTAGACATGGAGAACATGCTCATCGCGTTGGACGGGAAGGGAAGGAAGTAGCGCATTGTTCCCTTCTCATTTGTTCAAAGAAAAGCCCTATACCGTTTCATCGCGGACTACATACTCAGACCGGATTCGATGCCCTTGTGAGGGGATCTCCCGGACGTCCACGAGCGCGTTAGTTTGCTGTCAAGGTAGATCGAACGCTCGTCACTTTCCCGGTTTGTGCGGCTTGTCTTCAAACTTCATAAATTTCACGGGCTGAGGCATAAACGTTGTTTCGCCGTTGTCTGAATACATTTGATATGCAAAATGCCGGGTATATTCGATGCGTTTGGACGTGCCATCCAGAAACCGGCTTTAGAAATATGGCATGGTCGGTGCTGGAGCATCAGAACGAATCGTAAGTCGAGCAGATAGCAGTTACTTCATAATAACGATAGAGAGGTGTCTATGTACCACTATTACTGGTCAGGAATGCACGAATATTGGTGGATTTTCTGGGTCATCCTGTGGGTTTTATTCTTTTCATTCATGATGCCGGTGAGGCGAAGCAACTGGAAAAGCTATCGGCAGATGCAAACACCTCTCCAACTTCTGCAACGGAGATACGCCGCGGGCGAGATCACAAGCGAGGAGTACGAGGAACGTCGAGCGAAACTTTTGCGGGATGTAAAGTTGTCTTAAGTCCGCTCAATGTACTGCTTGTCGGTTCGGTTACGGCGGAGCATGGATTACTGTGCGCAAAATTGACGGTCTACGCGCAGTTTACATTCATCGCGCAGTTTACATTCATGATGATTCTCCATTCACTGCAGTAAATCCGGATCGAGAGAGTGCAAGCACTCACACGTCGGGCAAACTGCATCTGAACTAGGGAGAGGTTGAATTACATGGAACTGGGAATGATCGGACTGGGCAGGATGGGAACCAACATGGTGTTGCGCCTGCAGCGGGCTGGCCAACATTGCGTTGTATTCGACACCAGGCAGGAAGCCGTGCAGGCTCTCGCCAAAGAAGGTGCGACGGGCGCGACCTCGCTCAAACAGTTTGTCGATAGGTTGAAGAAGCCCCGCTCCATCTGGATGATGGTGCCGGCGGCGGCGGTCGATCCAACGCTGAAGTCCCTCGTCCCGCTCCTCGAACGGGATGACATCCTCATCGACGGCGGTAATTCGTATTACCACGATGACATTCGCCGCTCCGCCGACCTGAAATCGAAAGGCATTCACTATGTGGACGCCGGAACCAGCGGCGGAGTATGGGGATCGGAACGGGGTTACTGCTTGATGATTGGCGGGGATGAAGCCGTCGTTCAGGGCCTCGAACCTATCTTCGCGGCATTGGCTCCTGGCATCGAAGAAGCTCCGCGCACTCCAGGCCGGGATAAGGTAGGAGGCACCGCCGAACATGGTTATCTGCACTGCGGTCCAAGCGGCGCAGGCCACTTCGTCAAGATGGTTCATAACGGCATTGAGTACGGCATGATGGCTTCCTACGCAGAAGGATTGAATATCCTGCGCCACGCCAACGCTGGCAAGCAGAAGAGCGCTGTCGATGCCGAAACTACGCCGCTACGCGATCCTGAGCACTATGCCTACGACTTGAACCTTGCCGATATCACCGAAGTCTGGCGTCGTGGCAGCGTCATCGCCTCCTGGCTGTTGGACCTGGCCGCTATATCGCTCCTTGACAGCCCAGACCTCGCAAAATTTACGGGCCGTGTTTCCGATTCGGGGGA
>JBDTDX010000220.1:0-5216 GCA_039922815.1 Granulicella sp. | reverse complement strand
GTATCGGCAAGAACGGGATTTGCATTGGGAGCGCCGAGGACGGCTTCGACCAATGAGGGCGCAGGTGCGGGGAGTTGCTGCGAACGCGATGCGAACAGGACAAGGCCCGTCGCATTGACCCAGCTGCGGAGGTTCTCAAACGTGAGAAGAGCTTCGCCCTGCTGGTGCCAGCGAAGAAGGCGGGAGGCGGCGAGTTGGTCAGCCGTAGGGAGGTTTGTGCTCGAGGTACTCAAAGGGTGTTGCCTTCCTGCTGGGCGTTTTTATCAGGACAAACGCGGGACAGCAATCCTTCGCGCGAGCTAGGGATATATCTAAATTTTCAAGGGACGAGCGTTCGACCAGCTTCAACTAGATGCGCTGGAACGCTTTCTGTACGTCCTTATAAGAATACCGCAAAGCGATGGGTCTGCCATGCGGACAACTGGTCGGATGTTCAGTCTTCGCCAACTCCGCCAGCAACCAGTCGATCTTGGACGGTTCGAGCGGGGTATTAATCTTGATCGCAGCGTGGCAGGCGATGCTGGCGGCGATGCGGCGGCGGCGGGTTTCGGCGTTCTCGGCCTGCTGCTCGCGCTCGGGGACGCCGAGCACCTCTTCGAGCATGCGTTCGAGTTCGCGGCCTTCAAGGCCAACTGGAACAGATCGCACAGCGAGCTGGCGCGGACCAAAGGGTTCCGCCTCAAACCCATTCAAATCAAGCTCTTCGGCGAGATCGGCGAAGCGGATCATCTGCGCCGGGAGAAGATCGATCAGCAACGGCATCAGCAGACGTTGACGCTGCACGCGTTCAATTTCACGGTCGCGAAGGATCTTTTCGAACAGGACGCGCTCGTGGGCGACGTGCTGATCGACGATCCAGAGACCCTCGTCATTGACGGCCAGAATGAACGAATCCCTAAGCTGGCCGAGAGGTTTGAGCGTGGCGAGGGCATTGAGGGTCTGGCCTTCGTCGGCCTCAGTTTCATAGCCGACAGGGATGCTTTGTTCGGTGAAGTCGAGGCGGCCCGGGGACTCTGGGGCGATAGGTGGGGCGAGGGTAAAAGGTACGGTATCGGCGACGGAGGGATCGGGTTCAGACTGCGGGTGCGGCGAGAAAACCGGTTGATCGGGCGCTGATGGTAAAGGGCTTACGTCGAGTAAGAGCGAGCTACTGGCTCCATGAACCGGATGGAGGGCGGCGTTGAAACTGATGGCCGGGCGGGCGCTCATCAGGGTCGTGCGGACGGTGTCGCGGATGAAGTCGTGGACGAAGCTGTTCTGGCGGAAGCGAACCTCGGTTTTGGCGGGGTGGACGTTGACGTCGACCTCCTGCGGGGGCATCTCGAGGAAGAGCAAAACTACCGGAAAACTGGTCGGCGGGATGATGTTTCGGTAGGCCTCGATGAGCGCGTGGATGACCAGGCGGTCGCGGATAAGACGATTATTTACAAAGACATAGATGGCATTGCGATTGAGCTTTTGGAGCTCTGGTTTGGAGACAAAACCTGTGATGCGGATGTAGCCGGGGTCGGGTGGGGCGTAGTCGGCCTCGCGCTTCCAGGGGGGTGGCTCGGGGAGGCCGGCGCGGGCGAAGTCTAATTCGGCGGTGGTGGGGAGCATGAGTGTTGCGGTGTCTTTTCCGAAGATCTGGAAGAGCCTATCCCCTGCATTTGCAACACTTGGAGCGATTAGAAGGGCCTGAGTGGCAGAGTGCAGCTCGAAGTGCTTGGTGGGGTGGGCGAGGGCGTAATGGGTGACCAGCGCGGCAATGTGGGAGAGCTCTGTCTGCTCTGTTTTCAAGAACTTACGGCGTGCTGGGGTATTAAAAAACAGGTCGCGGATCTCGATGGTGGTGCCGACGGGGAGGCCGGCTTCTTCAACGCGGAGGATGTTGCCTCCGGCGATTTCGAGGGAAGTACCTGTTTTTTCAGTGACCTCGCGGGTTTGGAGGTGGACGCGGGCTACTGAGGCGATGGAGGGGAGGGCCTCGCCGCGGAAGCCAAGTGTTTGAATCGAAAGGAGATCGTCGGAGGTGCGGAGTTTGCTGGTGGCGTGGCGTTCGAAGGCTAAAAGGGCGTCGTCGCGGACCATTCCGTGGCCGTTATCGACGATGCGGATGAGCTTGCGGCCGCCTGCTTCGACCTCGACCCGGATCCGGGTGGCGCCTGCATCTATAGCATTCTCAAGGAGTTCCTTGACGACCGAGGCGGGGCGTTCGACCACTTCGCCAGCAGCAATCTGGTTGGCGACCTGGTCGGAGAGGATGCGAATACGGCCCATGAGTTTGATTGTAGCGATAGTGGAATTTGTGCACCGTAAATGGTGCTGTAACTACATTTTTGTAGTTACAAAACGGGGTTTTTGCTAGTAACTGATGAGTAATTTCAGGGCAAAGTGTAGTGACAAATTTGTAGTGCTGTAGCTACATTTTTGTAGTGCTGTAGTGACAAATTTGTCGTTATAGAACTACATTTTTGTAGTTACAACGTTCCGGATCATTTTGAGCCCGGAATTGCTTCCCACAAGGCGACTATGGGTAGCACTCATCTCACGATGAGTGCCTTGGCGATAATGCACTCACCGAGATCCACCACGAGCCTACGCAAACACTTCAAACCTCTTTTCCTTTTGCCTAAAGAAACAAGACCCAATGTTTGTTGTTGAGACCGATTCAAATCATTGATAATTAAAGCGATATGGCCCGATTCGGTTGGCCTAACAGATCTTCTGCACCAGAAAGTTCTGTTAGTGTAGCGCGGCTTTTGAGTAGTTCCGGGCATTCTTATGGCAGTCCATTTTGGTCTCCACTCGGTAAGCTTCTTGTTCGCCCAATCAGCTTCTATGGTCCGGACCGAATGGACAACCTATTGAAACCTCACAACTAGTCATAAGAACTTGTGGGCCAAAGTTTTACTGGCTTCCCAGTGGTGTCACGGTATTGTCCTCGAAGCTGCTTCCACTAAATTACTAAAGCGTTGGCAATTCGTTCCTATGCCCGGTCGATTTTGTACCCATTCCATTCGAACAGGTTTTACATTTCATCGGGATCTTTCTTCGAATCGAATAATTCGCACTCGTTGACGGTGTAGTAGCTGATCAGTTTGTACTGATCGGTCCGTATTCCGTAGTGCGGTAGGACCCAATGGTTAGGAGCGAATTCGTAATAGTGGTAATAAAGTGATGTTCGCTAGTCTGTGGGTGGCTTGCCCTTCAGGATGGGAAGCAGACTCCGGCCCTGCATGTCTTCAGGGATGGGATGGCCTAGAGTGCTGGGATCGTCCATAATTAGCATTTATTAGAGGGCATAAAAGATGGGCAAGATACAGCGGCGAGAATTTATTAAGTTGTCGGGGGCTGCCGGGGCCAGTCTGGTCAACAGTTCGCTGGCGCTGGCCGCTTCTGTCCAAGGTTCAACTCATGCGTCACGCCCAAATATCGTGATTTTTCTGACAGACGATCACGGCCAATGGGCGCAGCATGCCTATGGCAACTCCGAGTTGAAGACGCCTAATATGGACCGTCTGGCGGCGCAGGGAACGCGAATGACTCAGGCGTTTACTACGTGTCCTGTTTGCTCCCCGGCGCGAGCATCATTTTTTACCGGGCGAATGCCGTCACAGCACGGCATCCACGACTGGCTGAAGGAGGATACGGACGCGTTGACTCATCCGGGGCTGGCTGGGCAAACGTTGATCTCCGAGCTGATGAAGGATGCTGGATACCATACCGCGCTGATTGGGAAATGGCATTGCGGTAAAACCAGCGAACCCAAGCCGGGCTTCGATCGCTGGTTCAGCTATTGGACGTCCCAATATCCGCACGAGGGCGTTCAGCATTTTTCAGATCAGGGAAAGGAAGTTGTCGACGAGGGGCAGCAGTCGCCTTTGCTCACACGCCAAGCTATCAACTTTCTCCAGGACCATCAGCAGAAGACTGCGTCGAAGGCTGAGCCGTTCTTCCTGTTTATCAGCTATGTTGACACGCATAGTCCGCACAACGCCGCGCCAGACAATCTTGTGGCGGAATATGACACCGCTACGTTTCGCGATATTCCCAAAGAGAAGCTTGCTGCTTGTCATGGCAAGGCACTGGAACCCGTGGCTGCTGATCCCGAGAAGGAACGACGAAGACGCATGGAGTATTACGGCGCCGTTTCCAGCATCGATGCTGAAGTAGGTAAGGTGCTGGATGCACTGAAGGCCGCGGGACAGATGGAAAACACGCTGGTCATTTACACCGGAGATCACGGCCTCAATGCTGGCCAGCACGGCTTGTGGGAGAAGGGCAATGCGACCATTCCTCAGAACTTCCTGGAAGAATCCATCCGAATCTCTTGCACCGTCAGTTGGCCGGGTGGAGGTTTCAATCAGAACGCTATCTGCGACGATCTTGTAAGCCATCCGGATCTATGGGCCACATTGCTAGACGTCGCGGAGGCCACGCCCGATACAGCCACGGCTGCGAAGATCAATTCGCCCGGACAATCTTATCTCCGGCAGTTGCGGGGGAAGAAAGTCTCTGGCTGGCGGCAAACGATGATCAGCGAATACGGAAACGCGCGGATGGCCCGCAATGGGCGTTACAAGCTTATTAGGCGTTATCCGTTTGCGGCCGTTACATTTCCAGACGAGTTATACGACCTCAGGGAAGATCCACGGGAGACGGTGAACCGTTATAGCGACCCAGCTCTTAAGTCCGTCATAGAAGAACTCTCGGGAGAGATAGATCAATTCTTCGCGAAATACACGGTTCCTGGGCATAGTGGACTGGATATGGAACATCAACCCGAATGCACTCCGGCCAGTCCCTGGCTGGTCGCAGCACGGACCAACAAGGCTTAGGCGCGTTGTCTTGATCGTTGCCTTGTGCTTTGAAGAACATCGATGGATAAGTTGTTTTGGCGTTTGTCTAAAGCGTGCGAGGAAGCCACACGGATGAGACATGAGGTAACAACGATCACGCCAGATGACAAAATCACACGCTTACGTTTGATCCGCAATCAGTGGGAGTTTAATGATATCGCGGCTGCTACCGAATTCAAGGGAGTCAGTTCGTGGTGGCAATTTCTTAATTGTTGATAGCAGGCCAAAGTACTCGTCCACCGCAGATTTCGTTCCCTGAATTGATTCGTCCTCGTAAAGGCGCTTCTCGGCGCCTACATCGGAGAGGCGATTGGGCTGGGCTGAGAATTCCTTCGGGGGCTGAAGTCCCGCCCTTTCAAGACTGCGTGTGTGGGG
>JBDTDX010000219.1:0-4956 GCA_039922815.1 Granulicella sp. | reverse complement strand
ATGCTACGGATTGCAGCATGCAAAAGGACTGCCCCCGGGCAGCCTTTTGCATCTTACGGCGCTTCCTTCTCGGAAGGGAGCGCCCGATCTCTGACCAGTCAGAACCAGCCGCAGGGAGGATCATGAGAGAGTATCGACCCGAGGGAGAGCATCACAACGATGACCTTCCCACCCCCGGATCTTTCAGTTTGTGGCTACGTCGACTGTGGCCGTTGTACTGCCTGCTTGCCGCTCTCGCTACCTTCGGCTATGCCCTCTACGACAGCTATCAGATCGACGGCGACGCCGTTGCCTACATGGACATCGCCGACCTGATCCGCGCCCACAACTGGGCGGGAGCCGTCAATGGCTACTGGAATCCGCTCTATCCTGCGCTGCTTGCACTCGGGCAAATTTTCTTCCACGCCACGCGCTTTACCGAGCTGCATGCCTACTACATGGTCAACTTCGCCATCTTCCTGCTGGAGATGGTCGCAGTCACAGCCTTCACCGATTCCATCATCCGCCTGCGTTTTCAGCGGGAGACAGCAACCGCCGATCGCAGCCGTTCTTTCCTGAACCAACCCAGCCGTTTTTTTCTCGATCGCTACGCACTCCGCTACATAGGCATCGGCCTGCTGCTGATCGCTACCCAGCGCGAACTCAGCATTGGGAAGGTACGACCTGATGCCCTGCTGCAAGCGCTTCTGCTCCTTGCGCTAGCCGCTCTTCTGAGCTACCTCGCAACCGGGCTGATTCGCTTTGCCGGTCTGATGGGTCTCGTCCTTGGGCTGGCCTATCTCACAAAGTCGTTTGCCTTTCTCTTCACGTTCCTTTGCATTCTCGCGCTGATCGCCTTCCGCATATTCTGGCAGAAGCAGAAGCCCGGCCGCGTGCTGGTCGCAGGCCTGCTCGCATTCGTAGGCTTCGCACTTGTAGCGGGGCCCTTCATCGCGGCCCTCTCAAGGCAGAAAGGTCACTTCGACTTTGGCGACTCCGGCGCACTCAACTACGCATGGTACGTTGGCGGCACAGAGAAGATGCACGTGCAGCCCTATCAGACAGAACTCTTCGGATCAGCGGAGGTTCATCTCAAACATCCGGAGAAAGAACTCCTCCACAACCCCGGCGTCTTCAGCTACAAACAACTTCCCTATGGCACCTATCCCGACTGGTTCGACCCCACCTTCTGGAACGACCAGATCAAGCCGCATAACACCATTCGCGGTGAGATTCCCCGCGCCCGTCGCAATCTCGTCCTCGTCGCCCGCTATCTACTGAATCATCCGGAAGGCTGGGTCTTCTTCGCACTTCTTCTGGCTCTCGGCGGCAACCTCCGCGCCGGCATACGCCCGAAATCCAATGCGTTCTGGCTGGCTCCGATCCTGCTCGGCGCAAGTGTCTGGGGCATCTACGGCATCGTGAACGTCGAGGAGCGCTACGTCACGATCGGCTATCTGGCCATCCTGCTTCCGCTCTTCGCAGCCCTGTGCGAACGCTCCAAAGATCGATCGGCCTCCACAAAACCTGCGCTCGGATCTGCCGCCGCTCCCGCTCTTGCCCTCCTCTTTGCGTTGCTCGCCGTTAGCTCCTCAGTCCGTACCGTCCTCGAGATGCGCCGCGACCTTTCCGTTAAGAATTTTCCCGGAGGATGGTACAACCCGGATATCTTCCAAGCGGCCCAGGCACTCAACGCCCTGGGCGTAGGCCCCGGCGACACCATCGCCTGCATCGGGACCAGGGCCTGCGTCTACGACCACTACTGGGCCCGACTGGCCGGCGTTCGCATCCTCACCGAGGTTTACGACCCCGAAGGCGATGTCTACCCGTTCCTCGCGCATCTCAGCAATCGCGATCAAGTCCTCGACACCCTGCGGCTGCAGGGCGGCAAGGTCATCGTCGGCTATTTCGAACATCCCGGCGAGATGACCGGAGCCACCCCCGCATCTCAGGGATGGAACGAACTTGGCGAAACCCCCTTCTATCAGTACCCCCTCAACCTGTCTTCACCTGAAATCGCGCCGCCAATCGGTGAGAACTGACCCCATCATGCTGACAAATAGCATCTCAAGAAAGAACCCATGAGCGATCTCACTGTCACCATCCTGATGCCCTGCCTCAACGAGGCCGAGACGCTGGCCTTCTGCGTCCGGCAGGCAATGACTGCCCTTCGCGATAACCACGTCGAAGGCGAGGTACTCATCGCCGACAACGGAAGCACCGACGGCTCCCAGCAGATTGCCATCGACGAAGGCGCGCGCGTCGTCAACGTCCCCACCCGCGGCTACGGAGCAGCCCTCACCGCCGGCATCGAAGCGGCCCGCGGCAAATACATCCTCATGGCCGACGCCGATGCCAGCTACCACTTCGAGCATCTTCCGCGCTTTCTGCCGCGTCTCGAAGAGGGCTACGACCTCGTCATGGGCAACCGCTTCTCCGGCTCCATCGAGCCTGGCGCCATGCCCCCGCTGCATCGTTATCTCGGCAATCCGGTCCTCTCCGCCATCGGCCGCATCTTCTTCGGCATTCCGGTCCGTGACTTCCACTGCGGCCTGCGCGCCTTCCGCCGCGACTCCATCCTCGCCCTCAACCTCCGCACCACCGGCATGGAGTTTGCCTCCGAGATGGTCGTCAAAAGCTCCCTCGCCCGCCTCCGCATGACCGAGGTCCCCACCACGCTCTCGCCCGACGGCCGCTCGCGGCCGCCGCATCTCCGCTCCTGGCGCGACGGCTGGCGTCACCTCCGCTTTCTGCTCCTCTACAGCCCGCGCTGGCTCTTCTTCTATCCCGGCATCGCGACCCTGATCCTCGGGCTTGTCCTTTCCGCCGCTCTACTTCCCGGCCCGCTAACCCTCCGCGGCTACACCTTCGACGTCGATACCCTCACCTACTCCCTGGGCCTCGTCCTGATCGGCACGCATATCATCGTCTTCGCCGTCAGCGCCAAGGTCTTCGGAACCCAGGAGGGCTTCCTTCCGGAGAACCCGCAGTTCGAGCGATTCTTCAAGATCATTACCCTCGAGGTCGGCCTGCTCTTCGGTTGCGCCCTTCTGCTGGTCGGCACGGGCATCCTCGTCTACGCCCTCACCATCTGGCACGCAGCAGGATACGGCGACCTCTCGCCCCAGCGCATGCTCCGCCTCACCCTGCCCTCCGCAACCGCCTTCATGCTGGGCATCGAGGCAATCTTCGGCAGCTTCTTCCTCAGCCTCCTCGGCGTCAACCGCCGCTAGAGCAGGTTCGTTTTGGTATTGGGAAACTCTGATCGGGTCCTGGCTTTGAAAGGGCGTGGCTTTAGCCACGCCACAAATCGCTCTGGGGGACGGGGTTTTAGCCCCTGAGGGAATGCTGGATCACTTCATAAAAGCTTCCACGACATCGCAATCCAAATAACTTCACGCAAAAGAGAGGCTCCCCATCGAAGGGGAGCCTCTCTCTATCAGGCCCTTCTGAAAAATAGACCCAAACCAGTTACATATTCGTATGGCCGCCGCGCATATCCTCGTTGAAGGCCGGCTTGATGAAGGTCAGCACCTGCGCCAGCTCCGCGTCGTAGTGTTCCTTGCGGCCCATCAGCGCATCCGTCGCGCTTGCATACTCAGCGTCCCCATCCAATCGAATCTCGCCACTGGCCACCAGCGCATCCACCGACTGTTTCAGCTCCGCCACCGACGCATTCAGATACTGCGCATCGCGAGGGTCCAGCAGCCACACCGGAGCTCCACCGCCCAGCACGCCCGAAAGCCAATAGGCCTTCCCTGCCAGGTACGTCCGTCGCTGCTGCTCGGTCGTGTCGTTGAAGATGAACTTCTTCTGCTTCGAGCTGTAGTAGCGCGTCGTCACCGGCACCGGCTGGCGATTGCCGCTCTTCACCAGCTCCAACTGTCCCTGGTCTATCGTCTTGCGCACCGCGTTGTAGATAAAGCCCTCGGCAAACGGCTGCTCCGGAGCAGCCACCACCTCGCGGAAGGTCACCGTCATCGATGCCGCGATCTTCGCGTGCAGCACACTCTCCTCGCCCGTCTGCAAATGAATCTCGCCATGCACCAGCGACGAGTCCGCGCCCGAGCTCGACTGGTGGAACGGCCACGCAAACTGGCCAAAGCTCAGCGGCAGCCCATGCAGCGTCAAATAGCAATCGGGCCGCGGATTCCGCAGTCGCTTCGTTACCTCGGCCAGATACACCTTCACCTGCTCCGCAAGCTGCGCCCCGCTAAAGTCGAAGCTGTCGCTCAGCTCCAGCACCTGCGTCTTCGCTGGGTCCGCCGCCAGTGCCAGCGTGAATCGCGTCGTCGGGTTGCCGGAAAAGTCCGCGCCCACTGCCGTTGCCGCTATCTTCAATCCTGCCGTCTTCGCCGCCGACTCCACCTGCGCAGCCAAAACCGTCTGTGTTTCAGTGCTCATTTGCTCTCGTCCTTTGCGTGTCCGCTCGTCTTTTGATGTCTTCTCCATTATTTTACTGGATTACCTCCGCAGACTCGTCGGGTCCCCCATCCTTAGCAGCCTCATCGCAAAGGGTGGGCGGTGATTCCTCCCCCCACCGATTCTTTTTCCAAGGCACCATCCTTTCGTCCAACGCCCCCTATTGCCCACCGACCGCCTCATACCCCATCATGAAGCTCTGATGTCCACACTCTCCCAACTCCTCACCGAAGCCCGCAACCCCGCCTCCACCCACATCGACGAGCTCCCCACGCTCGACATGCTCCGCCTCATCAACGACGAGGACGCCACCGTCGCTGCCGCCGTCGCCGCCGAGCTGCCCCGCATCGCCCAGGCCGTGGACGCCATCACCGCCCGCTTCGCCCAGGGTGGCCGCCTCTTCTACATTGGCGCCGGAACCAGCGGCCGTCTCGGCGTCCTCGACGCCTCCGAGTGCCCACCCACCTTCTCCGTCCCGCCCACCCTCTTCCAGGGCATCATCGCCGGTGGCGACCCCGCCCTCCGCACCTCCAGCGAGCAGACCGAGGACTCCCT
>JBDTDX010000218.1:0-14143 GCA_039922815.1 Granulicella sp. | reverse complement strand
TGGGCGCGACCGACTTCAGCAAACCATCCGGCGTGGTGAATGTCTACGCTCCTTCGACGGGTGTGATTATTGAACAGAATATTTCGCAGGCGGCTGGCGTTAAGACGCTCGATAACTCGCCCAACCTCTTCACAATTGCAAACATCGATGATGTGTGGATCGTTTGCGACGTCTACGAAAATAATCTTCCGAACCTGTCCGCAGGGCAAAGCGCCGACATCCGCTTCGCCGCGTTTCCAGACAAGAGCATCTCGGGCCGCATCAGCGAGATCGATCCAATTCTTGATCCGAGCATTCGAACTGCAAAGGTGCGCGTCCAGGTCAAGAACCCGGGGTTCATGAAGATCGGCATGTTCGTGACGGCGACCTTCCGCAGTCTGAAGCAGGTGCCGCAACTTACGGTGCCATCGACCGCCATTGTGCATCTGCACGATGAGGATTTCGTGTATCTCGCAGCTGGCGGAGGAGGATTCACCCGCGCCCGCGTAGTCAGTGGCGATCTGCTGCCTGGAAACATGCAGGTGGTGCAATCTGGTCTGCATGCAGGCCAGAAGGTTGTCGTCAATGCGCTGGAGTTGCAGAACACGGTGACGCAGCAATGATGAGTTCGGTTGTCGATTTCGCACTAAAAAACCGATATCTAGTCCTCATTCTTGCAGTCCTCCTGTTTGGGTGGGGCATCCTTTCCTTTCGCAGCCTGCCGATTGAAGCCTATCCGGATGTGGCAAATAACTATGTGCAGATCATCACGCAGTGGCCGGGCCGCGCTGCCGAAGAGGTCGAGCAGCAGGTTACCGTTCCGATTGAAATCCAGATGAACGGAATCCCGCACCAGACGCATCTGCGGTCCACATCGCTTGCTGGCCTTTCAAGTGTGACGATGGTCTTCGACGATGAGTCGACGAATGACTGGAACCGCGAGAAGGTGTTGGAGCGATTGCAGGGCGTCACACTTCCTGCCGGATTGCAGCCGCAAATCGGAACCGACTGGAGTCCGGTCGGGCAGATTTACTGGTACACGCTGACGAGCACAAATCCTGCCTACGACAATATGGCGCTCAAGTCGCTCGAAGACTGGACGCTCGAAAAGCAGTTCAAGTCCGTAGTTGGCGTGGTCGATGTGTCGAGCTTTGGCGGCATTACGCGCGAGTATCAGGTCCGTCTCGATCCCGAAAAGTTGGTGTCGTATGGCCTCTCAATTGGGCAGGTCGAGCAGCAGCTGATCGCAAATAACGTCAATGGGGGCGGCAGCTTTATTGAGGAAGGGCAGCAACAGATCAATGTTCGCGCAGTCGGCTTGTTTACCAGTGTTGACGATATTGCGAACACGTTAATCAAAACGGTAAACGGCACACCGATCCGCGTGAAAGATATTGCGACCGTGGTGCAGGGCGCCAAGATAAGGCTGGGACAGATCGGCAAGGCAATCCATCGCAGCGACGGGGTCGTCGTCGATGATGGCGATGTCGTGGAGGGAATCGTTCTGTTGCAGAAGGGTGCGAACTCGGACGAGGTGCTCGCAAACATTCATGCAAAAGTTGAAGAGCTGAACGGAACCGAAGCCCAGCCCGCCGCGCATGGCAAGCCAGCAGTTGCCGCGAAGCCGGGGTTATTACCTCCAGGCGTGAAGGTGGTGCCGTTCCTTGACCGTGAGGACCTTGTTCATCTGACGACGCACACGGTGCTGCACAATCTGACGGAGGGGATCGTCCTCGTGATGATCATCCTCTTTCTATTTCTAGGAAACGTGCGCGGAGCCATCATCGTCGCGCTGACGATTCCGTTCTCTCTGCTCTTCGCCTCGATCTGCCTCGACCTGCAACATATTCCGGCAAACCTGCTGTCTCTTGGCGCACTGGACTTCGGAATGGTCGTCGATGGGGCAGTCGTGATGGTGGAGAATATCGTTCGCCACATGAACCGCAAAGATGCCGCAGAACGCACCACGCTTGAGATTGTGCAGGAGGCGGCACACGAGGTGCAGCGGCCGGTCTTCTATGCGATTGGCATTATCGTAACGGCCTATCTGCCCATCTTCACGCTGCAACAGGTGGAGGGCCGACTCTTCCGTCCTATGGCGTGGACGGTTGCCTTCGCCCTTCTGGGTGCGCTTTTGTTTTCGATGATTCTCGCTCCGGTCCTGTCCAGTTTTCTCTTCCGCAATGGAGCCAAAGAATGGCCCAACCCGGTCATGAATTTTCTGACCCGCAGCTATCGCGCCGCAGCCTTATGGGCTGTGGAGTCACGGTGGATCGTGGTCGGCGCGACGTGCGGTGGACTGGCTTTGGCGATTTTGCTGGCGGAGGGTGGAGCAATTGGTTCGGAGTTTCTGCCGCATCTCGATGAAGGCTCCATCTGGGTGCGCGGAACGCTGGCACCGAGCACGGGTCCCTCCGAAGGAATTCACGTCATGGGCAGTGCGCGAAAGGTGCTTGCGAGCTTTCCCGAGGTGAAGGATGTTATTAGCCAGGTCGGACGTCCGGACGATGGAACCGATACCACGGGTTTTTTCGACACCGAATACTTCGTAGATCTGAAACAGAAGAACGAATGGCGACCGGTCTTCCGGGAGAATAAAAACGAGTTGATCGCGGCGATGGATCGCGAGTTGGAGAAGACACCCGGTGTTCTCTGGAATTTTTCACAGCCAATCTCGGACAATATGGAAGAGGCTGTCAGCGGAGTTAAGGGTGAGCTGGCGGTCAAGATTTACGGTGACGACCTCAAGCTGCTGGAACAAAAAGGCGACGAGATTGTCGGCGTAATGAGCCACATCAGAGGGGTGCAGGACCTTGGCCTCTTTCGCGTGATCGGGCAGCCAAACCTCAACTTCGTCGTGGACCGCGCTGCCGCAGCACGCTATGGAATTAATGCAGCGGATGTGCAGGATGCAGTGCAGACTGCGGTCGGCGGCAATGCGGTGACGCAGGTCTTGCAGGGCGAGGCGCGCTACGACGTAGTCGTCCGCTATCAGCAGAACTTCCGCAACAGCGCGGAGGCGATTGAGAATGTGCGCCTGGTCTCGCCGACCGGCGAGCGCGTTGCTCTGAGTCAATTGACGAAGCCTTCCGTGGTAGATGGGGCGTCGGAGATCTATCGCGAAGGCAACTCGCGCTATGTGGCGATCAAGTACAGTGTGCGTGGGCGCGATCTTGGTGGCGCGGTCGAAGAGGCAATCCAGAAGGTGACGACTCAGGTCAAGCTCCCTCCCGGCTACAAGCTCGACTGGGCCGGCGAGTACGCGAGCCAGAAGCGCTCTGCAAAGCGGCTCGCAATCGTTGTACCCATCACGATTCTGCTGATTTTTTTTATTCTTTACATGATGTTTGGGTCGTTCAAGTGGGCGATGCTGATTATGGCCAACGTCGCCATTGCTCCCATCGGAGGGACGCTTGCTCTCTTTATGACCGGCACCAACTTTAGCGTCTCCTCGGGCGTGGGCTTTCTGGCACTGTTTGGCGTCTCCGTGCAGACCGGCGTAATTATGCTTGAATACATCAACCAGATGCGTGCACGGGGCCATTCGATCGAGGAGTCGGCGGTCGAGGGAGCGGTGCTGCGCCTGCGGCCGATCATGATGACGATGCTGGTGGCGACTCTGGGCCTGCTGCCGGCGGCGACCTCGCATGGAATTGGTTCCGACTCCCAGCGGCCATTCGCAATTGTGATTGTTGGCGGCCTGATCTCCGATCTCATCATCAGCCTCTTCCTGCTGCCGACGTTGTATGTGTGGGTCGCGGGCCCGAATGACGTGCTGCCAAAGCCGGAGATGGAGTTTGAAAGCTAATCGCATTTTTCTGGCGATCCGGCTACTCTGGGAGGCGAGGCTTATTCATAGTGAACCAGGATTTACTACTTGAGGTGCACCGAACCAGGTTTGCACAGCAGGGGCGTGCGTTCGCTGCCCCGGGCCGTGTGAACCTGATCGGCGAGCATACGGACTACACAGGCGGACTCGTCATGCCGATGGCAATCGGCGTTCGCACCATTGCCGTCATCAGCCCCCGGCAGGATGACCGCGCGGTCATTTATTCTGCGAACTTTGAGCAAACCGCCGAGTTCGACATGGGGTCGCGCGATGGCGTTGCAAAAGGACATTGGAGTGATTATTCAGCCGGTGTTCTGTGGGC
The DNA here is from genome assembly GCA_039922815.1 of Granulicella sp. GTDB lineage: Bacteria > Acidobacteriota > Terriglobia > Terriglobales > Acidobacteriaceae > Edaphobacter. The sequence continues at coordinate 10,013 of JBDTDX010000218.1, read as the reverse complement.
TTTGCAGGAGGCTGGGATCGCGATAAGCGGCTTCGAAATGACCGTAGGGAGCGACGTTCCCGTGGGTGCGGGTCTCAGTTCTTCAGCTGCTCTGGAGGTGGCGACGGCGGTAGCATTACTCGCAAAGGCTGGAAAGATGCTGCCGCTGGAGGACATTGCCCGTCTGTGTCGTCGTGCCGAGAACGAGTATGTGGGCGCGAAGAGTGGCATGATGGACCAGTTCGTGGTGGCTGGCGGCGTGGCCGATCGCGCGATGCTGCTGGATTGCCGGTCGGGCGCGTATGAGTTGTTGCCGCTGCCCTCCACGGTTAAGGTGGTGGTCTGCAACTCAATGGTGAAACATGCCGTAGCTACAGGAGAATATGGGGACCGGCGCGATGAGGTGGAGTCGGGCCAGGCAGTGGTGGTTCGGGAGCGGCCCGGCGTGGCCATGCTGCGGGATGCGACGGTCGAAGATCTGGAAGCGTGCCGGAACAAGATGACTGAGGCGAGCTTTCTAAGGTGCAGACATATCGTCACGGAGAACGCCCGCGTGCTGGTGGCGCGTGAGGCGCTGGTGCAATCGGATATGACGAAGTTTGGCAAACTGATGGTTGCGGCGCATGCGAGCTTTCGGGACGACTTTGGCGCGAGCTGCGAGGAGGTTGATAAGCTGGTCGAGATTGCAGCGAGACAGCCAGGATGCTTCGGAGCACGGATCACGGGCGGCGGCTTCGGCGGCTGTACCGTGAATATTGTGAAGGCTGAGGATGCCGACAGTTTTGTGAACACAGTGCGGCGGGAGTATGCAGAGGCGACGGGAATCACAGCGGACTGCCTTGTATGCGAGGCCTCGGACGGAGCACTGGCGCTGCTGGCACAGGAGCATGCCCAATGAATCCCTTGATGCAACAGAATCCGCATCGGCGTTATAACCCGCTGCGGCGAGAGTGGGTGCTGGTCTCACCGAACCGCACGCAGCGTCCCTGGCAGGGGCAGACAGAGGCCCCGGTCATTCCTGCGAGCCTGTCCTACGATCCCGGCTGCTACCTGTGCCCGGGCAACATGCGGGCAGGCGGCGCGCGCACCGACGTCTACACCAGCACCTACGTCTTCGAGAATGACTACGCTGCGTTGAAGCCCGATGCGCCCCTCTTTCAAAGCGATACGGAAAGGAAAGGTCTGCTCGTGGCAGAGGGCGAGAGCGGAGTCTGCCGCGTGATCTGTTTCTCGCCGCGTCACGATCTCACACTGGCCAGAATGTCGGTCGCAGAGATACGAGCGGTTGTCGATGTATGGGCGACGCAGTATGCGGAACTAGGCGCACGCGAGGACGTTCGTTATGTCCAGGTTTTCGAAAATCGCGGCGCAATGATGGGCGCGAGCAATCCGCATCCGCATGGGCAGATCTGGGCCAGCCGATCGATTCCAAACGAGGTGGTGACAGAGCTTGGCGGGCAAAAGACGTACTTGAAAGAGCATGGCACGAACCTGCTTTGCGCCTACGCCGAGATGGAGTTGGCGATCGGCGAACGGGTCGTTGCGCAGAATGATACCTTCCTCGCGGTGGTGCCGTTCTGGGCGGTATGGCCGTTTGAGGTGATGGTGCTGCCGAAGCGGCATGTCGTCAATTTGGAAGGATTCAGCGAAAACGAGCGAAACGATTTCGCCACTATTCTCCGCGACGTCACCTCCACCTACGACCGCGTCTTCGAGGCACCGTTTCCGTATTCAATGGGCTTGCACCCTCAGCCCTGCGATGGCGAAGATCACCCGGAGTGGCAATTCCACGCGCACTTTTATCCGCCGCTGCTCCGATCGGCAAGCATCCGCAAGTTTATGGTGGGGTACGAGCTGCTCGGATCGCCACAGCGCGACATCACACCGGAGTCTGCGGCTGAGACATTGCGGCAAGCAGCCTCGCGGCGATAGTTACGAGGCTTGGCCGGGCAGATAGTTCCCCAGGCCTCGGTTGGCTCCTCCGCAAGCAGCGCGAGCCCCAACGAGCTCCGCGTTGCCCCGAGGCCTTAAAGTGTAACTACAAAAATGTAACTACAGCACTACAAATTTGTAGCTACAGCACTACAAATTTGTAACTACACTTTTCACCGTTCGCAGGGCCAATTTACTTCTTTCCGAAGACGTCACCCATCCGGCGAATCTGCCCGCCCACGCCGCGAAGCTTCTCTTCGAGCCGCTCGTAACCGCGATCAATATGGTAAACGCGGTCCAAAATACTCTCGCCGTCAGCCACCAAAGCAGCTAGAACGAGCGACGCCGACGCACGCAGATCCGAGCACATCACCGCCGCCGACTGCAACTGCGTTTTGCCACGAATCGTAGCATTTCGCCCGGAAACAGTGATGTTTGCGCCCATGCGGATCAGTTCCTGCACATGCATGAAACGGTTTTCAAAGATGTTTTCAATGACGGTCGTGGTGCCTTCCGCCTGGGTGGCGAGCGCCATGAACTGCGCCTGCATGTCGGTCGGGAAGCCGGGATACTCTTCCGTCGAAATATCAGCCGCAACCAGACCCTTCCCATTCCCTTCAGAACGCACGCGGATGTGGTCTTTGCCAACGTCCAGACGAACCCCGCACTGTTCCAGCTTGGCGATCAGCGAGCCAAGGTGCTCGGGCTCGCAGCAGTCGATGTTCAGGTCACCGCCGGTGATCGCACCGGCGAGCAGATAGGTGCCAGCTTCGATGCGGTCAGGGTTGATCTTGTGGCGAGCGCCGTGGAGCCTGGCAACACCCTGTACGCGGATTGTTGAGGTGCCCGCGCCTTCGATCTTTGCACCCATGGCGATGAGCAGGGCGGCTAGATCGGTGACTTCAGGCTCGCGGGCGCAATTCTCGAAGAGCGTTTCGCCCTCAGCAAGGGTGGCAGCCATCAGGAGATCTTCGGTGCCGGTGACGGTGATCTTGTCGAAGACGATGTGCGCACCGCGGAGACGGTCAGTGCGCGCCTCGAGATAGCCGTGATCCTGGGTGATAGTCGCGCCCATAGCCTCGAGCCCTTTAATGTGGAGGTCGATGGGACGACCGCCGATGGCGCACCCGCCGGGCATGGCGACGCGCGCGATGCCGGTGCGGGCGATGAGCGGACCGAGGACGAGCGAGCTGGCACGCATGGTTTTGACGATCTCGTACTTTGCGACCGGATCCGACAGGATGGCGCATTGGATACTGGTACGGTGCTGGGCGCGGCCATAGCCGAGCTCGACCTCGGCCCCCATCGAGGTAAGCAGCTTGCGCTCCGTCTCAATATCGTGAACCTGGGGAATGTTTTCGAGGATAACCTCGTCTTCGGTAAGGATGGCGGCGGCCATACAGGGAAGCGCGGAGTTCTTTGCTCCGGAGATCTTGATCGTACCGAGAAGCGGATTGCCGCCGCGTACTACAAACTTGTCCATTTGGTTAGTTTACGGAGATTTGAGGTGGAAATGGGTGTCTGGACGAATACCGGCAGAGTGCTTATAGCGGTGCCGCCTGTGATCTGCCGAGGAGGCGTGGTAGGTAGAGCTGGAAGAAGGCGGTGGGGTGCGGCGTAAGGCAGACAAATGTGTTGGGAGTACCGGCTTCTTCGCGGGTATTACCCAGGGTATCGACACTGAGGCGCAGAGGAGTCGTAGGGCAGGTGTTGGGATCAATGGCGTAAGCAACCGCTACGGGGTCGAAGAGGGTAGGCGTCTTGAAGGTCTTGGTGCCCGACCACTGCAGGTAGAGAAGCGCGAGGGCGTCGGTGAGCGGCTTGCTTTGGGTAAAGATGCGGAGCCGCGTGGGCTCGTCAAGGGCGATCTGTGTGGAATCGAGCGGCATGACGTAAAGCGGTACGCCGGCGGAGAAAACTTTTCCGGCGGCGGCGGGGTCCATGGCGATGTTGTACTCGGGCGTCGGAGCTTTGTCGCCGTATCCTTTGCGGACCGATCCGCCCATGATGACGATGCGTTTGAGCTTGCGGAAGGTAGCGGGGTCGCGCTCGAAGGAGGCGGCGACGTTGGTGAGAGGACCTATCCCGATAAGCGTGATCTGGTTCGGGTGGGCCTTAATCTGTTGGAGGAGGAAGTCTACGGACTGCGGATGGGGACGGGCAGGCTGGCGCTCGGCCCAGCGCGCCTGGGAGAAGGCACCCTCGTTCTTATGGTGGGCTTCAATTCCGACGGCGACTGGAATATCGGTCCGGCCTGTCTCGGAGAGCAGCCGGTCCAAGAGGCGTGCGCGTAGCTGCGTGTTGCCCCAGGCAGACGTGATGCCTAGGATCTTGAGGTCGGGGCTGGAGAGAGCGAGGCCGAGCGCGAAGGCGTCGTCGATGTCGTCGCCAACGTCAGTGTCGATGATGACTGGCTGCGGTACAGAGGTTTGCGCGTGGAGATGCGTCGAAAGCAAAAGGGCCAGGGCGAGAGTGAGGAGAGGTTTCATTGTGGGTGGACAGTTTAGCGTATGCGCGATGGAACGCACACGCCTTTGTTAGTATGAGGCGTTTGCATGGGGAAAGCATGAAGCCAATGGCGCGTGGAAGAAATGTAATAGCTCTTGTTTGTCTGGCTCAGGCGTGCGTCGTGATGGCATGGAGCCAGAGCAATCCGGCTGCTGCAGTTTCGCAGGTAACGGCTGTTCCAATGCACTCGAAGACTCCTCGGCAACTCTTTCCTCGGGTGAAGGGATTGCCGGATGCGGCAGCCCAGGGGCGTGCGAACAAGATCCTCGCGGGTCGTGAGAGAGAAGATGCCATGTCGCGGAGGGACTGCCTGCGCGAGGCGAATGCCTCAATCAAAGACCTTGATACCTATAACGAGCAGATCAATGTGCGGTATCTGTCGTCGATATTTTTAAGCGTCGAGGTGCGAGTAAGCAACGCTGATTGCGGCGCGTATCCGAATGCTAATGTTCCCTCCCCGATCACGCTGGATTTGACGACGGGCCGCGAGGTGAATTGGGAACGATTCTTTGTGTCGGGCTTCTTGCCGCCTGATATGGGCGGACGGTCGCGGCTGGGCCGGCTGTATCTGCGCCGGTCAGGTCTCCGCGCGGATGATGAGTGCAGAACTGCGGTTGAAGAGTCGGACTATGTGATCTGGCTGGACTCTAAAAAACACGCGCTAATGGTCGAGCCCGACCTTCCGCATGTGATCCGGGTATGCGCGGTCACGATCGCTATTCCGTTTTCGGAGGTGGCTCCGTTTGTGGTGGATAAATCGGTGAAGCTGGATAGCGCTGGCTAAAGTTCGAGCCTCGAGTCATCAATGGCGAGGCGTACGTTGCCGTCGGATTTGGTCAGGCGACGGACGGCTTCCATCTTGTCGACGTTGGCCTTGAGCATAACGACCGCGATCGGAATCGACTTGCCAGCGGACTTGATGGTCCGGATGGCGGTGTCGCGGTCGATATCGCAGACGGTCATCAGGACACGAATGCCGCGCTCAACGAGCTTCGCGTTCTTCATGTGCACGTTGACCATCAGGTTGTCGTACACGTAGCCGAGCCGAGTCATCGCACCTGTCGTGATCATGTTGAGGATCATCTTCTGGGCGGTGGAGGCCTTCATCCGCGTGGAACCGGAAACAACCTCGGCACCAACTTCGGCGACGATCGTGGTATCAGCAACCAGAGAAAGAGCGGTGTTGTAGTTGCACGTAATGGCGGCAGTCTTTGCGCCACGAGCGCGGGCATATTCCACTGCACCCACAACATAAGGGGTCAGTCCGCTGGCGGAGACGCCGATGACGATATCTTTACGCGTCGGGCGGCGGCGAGCGATATCGCGCTGGCCGATCTCGGGGGAGTCCTCGTTAACGTCAGACGCGGAGGCGAGAGCTTTTGGGCCGCCAGCCATTATGTATTGGACTTGCGAAGGCAAGGTGGAGTAGGTTGGTGGGCACTCTGAGGCGTCGAGGGAGGCGATGCGACCGCTGGAGCCGGCTCCAACATAGATGAGACGGCCGCCATCACGGAGAGAACGGGCCACCGTATCAATGACGATCGAGATCTCGGGGAGCGCCTTCTTGACGGCTGCCGCGATCTTGGCGTCCTCATGATTGATGATGCGTGCAATCTCAAGTGCCGATTTGGTGTCAAAACCCTCGGAAGCGGTGTTCGACGTCTCGGTCGTCAGCACCTTGGGATCGCTTGCGTTGCGATCATTCGGCGACGGTGGGGAAGTGTGTTCGGTCATTGTGAGTGTTGCCATAGAGATCCTATCCGCTTAGGGTCAATTCTAGTCCTTCGTACACCAAAGCGCGATATGTTGCGCCTGAGGTCGTCGTGCGTTCCTGACAAGTGTTGGACGCAGGAACGGATGAATCAGGACACTGCCCGAGGTGAGATTAAAAACATGCTGCTCGACATTTTTGGCTGTAGACCTATGGTACTAGCCATTGCTTCTTTTAGGGGAGAAGAAAACAGGAGCGGCAGGGCGATTGAAACAACAGCGCGTCTAGGAACGTCTAAGAACTATGAGCGAGGATGAAGCGGAACGTAGTAGCGAGCAGGAGCCTGAGAGAGACCTGAACGATCAAGGAAGAACTCGTAGCGGTGTACATTCCTGGCTACGCGACCTGATGGTTTCAATCCTGGTTTCGGCCTTCATCATTATCTTTCTGTACCAGCCGGTTCGGGTCGAAGGAACAAGCATGCTGCCGGTGCTTCAGGATCAGGACCGCCTTTTCATCAATAAAATTGCCTATCGCGTGGGGCACATCGAGCATGGAGACGTGGTGGTGTTTCTCTACCCCCGAGACCACTCCAAGAGCTACATCAAGCGCGTGATCGGGGTGCCAGGCGATACCATCCGGATCGAGGATGGCGCGGTGTCGGTGAATGGCAAACGGTTGAAGGAGATGTACGTTCCTTTGAGGTTCCGAGATGATCGCTCGGAGCCAGTGCTTGTGGTGCCACCCAACCAATACTTTGTGATGGGCGACCATCGATCGATCTCGAGCGACAGCCGCGATTTTGGGCCGGTAAGCCGCGACCTGATCTACGGTAAAGCAGCCTTCGTCTACTGGCCGATGGATCAGGTGGGTGTCGTGAGGTAGCCGCGCTAATCGTCGGTTACTTAAGATTAAAACGAGGCCATCATTCGTATAGATGAGGGCCTCGTTTCGTCCGATTCTTACTGGTTAGGACTTTTCGCCATAGGCTCGCGCGGATCCGTGAACGATCTCCGCAAAGGACTTGGCCGCGAGGCTTGCCCCGCCGACAAGAGCGCCGTCGATCTCCGGCTCTGCCATGAGCTTGGCAATATTGTCAGGCTTGACGCTGCCGCCGTAGAGGATGCGGGTGCCATCGGCGCGGTGCTGTCCCAGGTGCTTGGCAATCTCGCGGCGGATGATTCCGTGCGCTTCAGCGGCCTGCTCGGTAGTTGCGACCAGCCCCGTGCCGATAGCCCAGACAGGCTCGTAGGCGATGATGAGGGGTTCCGCTTGCTCGGCAGAAATGCCATTAAGCGCTGCGGCAAGCTGCCAGTTGAGAACGGCTTCGGTCAATCCGGATTCGCGCTTGTCGCGCGTCTCGCCCACGCACACGACGGGGATGAGTTTGTGCGCGAGTGCTGACTTCAGCTTCAGGTTGACGGTCTCGTCGGTCTCATTAAAGTATTGGCGACGCTCGGAATGGCCGATCAAAACGTGAGTTGCTCCGAGAGCTTTGAGCATGGTGGGCGAGGTCTCGCCGGTGTAAGCCCCTTCGGCAAGCCAGTGCATATTCTGCCCGCCGATTGCGATGTGACTTCCGCTTGCCGCATCGATGGCGGCAGCGAGCGAAGTGGTTGCTGGGAAGATGGCGATGTCGTGTTTGTGGTGTTGCAGGAGGGGAACGAACTCGTTGAAGAAGGCAGCAGACTCCTGGGGAGTCTTGTACATCTTCCAGTTTCCGGCGATCAATGGCTTACGCATATGTGTCCAGTATTCCATCTTCAGGGGTGTTGAGAAAGCGGGGAATCAGATCTCTCGGAGAATGCGCAGGTGATGGGCGCAGTGGCCGGCGGCGATAAACGCAAGAGCGCGGACACTGATGCTATGGCCGCTGACCTCCCCGGTGCGCATCCATGCGTCAGCGGGCAGGTTGCGGAAGAGCGAGAGGGAAGCGAGTCGGACGCGTTCGAACTCCTCCCGATGCGCGGCCCAGGTGACTCCGTCCGATTCGGCAGCGATGACAGCGTGATCCTGATCGAAGCTCGGAAGTGGCGAGGGGATGCCGCGTGCCAGCCAGAGTGCGCGAAAGGTCAAGATTCGCTCGACATCGGTAATGTGGCCGAGTGTCTGACGGAGCGACCACTTGCCCGGCGCGTAGGGTTGCAACGAAGTTTCTTCCGTGTAGCGACCGAAGAAGGTGAGAGCTTCGGGAAGCTGCCGATCGAGGGCGGTGAGGATGTCATCGCCTTCGACCTGGTTGATGTAGTTGAAGAAGAAGGGAACTGCTTCGTCAGCTTCGGGGCGGCCCACAACAACGTTACGCGGCGTCTCTTGAGGCATCCCTTACTTCTCCGTCAGTGCAGCAACACCAGGCAGCACTTTGCCTTCCAGAAATTCCAAACTTGCCCCGCCGCCGGTGGAGATGTGCGTGATGCGGTCCGCGAAGCCGGACTTGTGAATGGCGGCAACCGAGTCTCCGCCGCCGACGATCGTGGTGCCGGTGCTGGCGGCGACGGCCTTGGCGATGGCGTTGGTCCCGTGTGCGAAGGCGGGCAGTTCGAAGACGCCCATAGGGCCGTTCCAGAGGACGGTATGCGCTTCGGCGATCTCCTTCGAGAACAGCTCGATGGTTTTGGGGCCGATGTCGAGCGCCATCCATTCGGCGGGGAAGGGGCCTTTGCCAGCAAAGGTCTGGGTCGCGGCGTCGGCGGCAAACTTGTCTGCGAGGACATGATCGATGGGCAGAAGAAACTTGACGCCTTTGGCCTTGGCCTTGGCGAGCGTGGCCTTGGCGAGGTCGATCTTGTCCGTCTCGACGAGCGACTTGCCGGTGGTTTGACCCAGCGCGTTGAGGAACGTGTAAGCCATGCCACCGCCGATGAGGATAGCGTCGGCCTTGCCAAGCAGGCTGTCGATGACCTGAATTTTGTCGGAGACTTTAGCTCCGCCGATGATGGCCACGAAGGGCTTGTCGGGTTCGTCAAGAGCCTTGCCGAGGTAGGTCAACTCCTTCTCCATAAGCAGTCCGGCAGCGGCCTGCGAGACAAAATGCGTGATGCCTTCCGTCGAGGCGTGGGCGCGGTGTGCTGCGCCGAACGCGTCGTTGACGTAGACGTCGCAGAGTGCCGCGAGCTGTTTGGCGAAGGCCGGATCGTTCGCCTCTTCGCCGGGGTGGAAGCGCAAATTTTCAAGCAGTAGCGTCTGGCCGGAACCGAGCTTGCTGGTGAGTTCGGTGGCAATTTCGCCCACGCAGTCGGGGGAGAATCCGACGTTTTCTCCCTCGTTCAGGATGTGATCCAACAGTCCGCGCAGGTGATCGACGACAGGACGAAGGCTCATGGACTCGACGTGCTTACCCTTTGGACGGCCGAAGTGAGCAGCGAGGATGACCTTCGCGTTGCGGCGGATCGCGTACTCAATGGTAGGAATGGTTTCGCGGATACGCGTGTCATCGGTGATGACTCCATCCTTGATGGGGACGTTGAAGTCGACACGGATGAAGACGCGTTTGTGGGCCAGATCGAGGTCGCGAATGGAGAGCTTGGACATGACGTCAGGATACGCGAATTGGAGTCGCGTGTAATGCCGGGACGACAGACTTTGGTGCGAGAGCTAAGCGCAACGCTGCGGTTCACCAGCGAGATGGAAAGGTCGACTAGCAGTACGACAGCGAGGACGCCATTGAACAGCTGAACAGGATTGTGACTCGCCGGAACCGCATGAAAGAAGGGAGCACGAGCTCATTCATGAAGAGGTAGATAAAGCCGCCGTCAAGCAGTCCGCTGACCATAGCGTGTTGTGAGACCAAGCGCAGATGTTGGGCAACGAGAACAAAGAGTGTGGTTCAGCAGGCCGCAATCGAGAAGTGTAATGCCAGACCAATGAGAGCTGTTCTGAGACC
>JBDTDX010000217.1:0-5540 GCA_039922815.1 Granulicella sp. | reverse complement strand
CTGAGCGATGCGGGGAGCGGCATCAGGGTGTTCACGAAGGGGGCTTGCTGGGCCGGTGCGGGAGCGGTGGCGAGCGATAGGGCCATGCTGAGGATGATAGCGGCGGAATGGATCTTCAAGGGGAACTCCTAGCGAAGACGGGGGAGAAGTTTGAGGGCGTTTTCGCGGTAGATTTTGCGGAGGACGTCGTCGGGGAGGTGGATGCCGTAGATGTTCCAGCGGCCCTGGCGGGAGGCGTGCGAGGGGTACTCGAAGTACTCGTCTGCTGTTTCGAGAAAGCGGAAGTAGAGGCGGTACATTTCGACCTCGGGGAGGAGGTCGGTGCCGAAGAGGATGCGATCGGCGTATTTGAGGAAGAAGGCGCGGGCGCTGTAGGGCTGGCGGCCAAGCTCGGGGGTGCGGGCGCTGATGTCGATGTGGAGGTTGGGCAGGGCGTCGAGCTGCTGCGCGAGGTAGGCGAGGTCTTCGCCGCTTTCGGCGCAGTGGGCTCCGACGAAGGTGGTGGAGGGATGGCGGGCGATGACGCGGTTGCGCTGCTCGAGCAGCTCGCGCTTGGAGACGGGGGAGGCGGAAAAGCCCCAGTCGGGGTGGGCGGCGAGCTCTTCGTAGCGCTCGTTGGCGGGGTCGATGGGGGTGAAGAAGGCGCTGGGGTCGGCGGTGTGGAACATGACGGGGAGGCCGAGGGTGCCGCAGGCCTCGAAGATCGGCGCGAAGGCTTCGTCGTCGATGCGGAGGAGATGGCCGTGGGCGTCGCGGAGGATGAGGCCGAGGTCCTTCCAGAACTTGATGCCGACGGCTCCGTGCTCGATCATGCGCTCGAGGCGGTCGATGGTGAGTTGGGCGAAGCCGGGGCGATCGACGCCGGACCAATCCATCCAGCCGATGGTGGAGAAACGGCGGGGGGAGGCGGTGTGGAAGCGGTCCATGAGGTCGAGGGCCTTCTGGCCGACGTTCATGGTGATGTTGACGACGTGCTCGACGTTGCACTGGTCCATGATGGCGAGGACTTGGGCGGGGTCGGTGGAGTCGAGGTGGTTGTGATTGTCGATGACGGGAAAGCGGGCGCGGGTAATGTGGTGCTCGGGGGTGATGAGGGAGGAGACAGGGTGGAAGTCGCTGAGGGGGAGAGCGACCTTGGCGGTAGCGGAGACCATGTCTACAAACTTGTCGGGAAATTCGTCGGGGATCTTGTCGGTCGCTGGCGTATCGTTGGCGGGGGCCATGGCGTCTCCTTGCGTTGTTCGCGAGGTGATATTGTTTTGTTTCTTTTTCTTCGTGTACGATACTACAATTCTGATTCACCCTCTGTATTTGGTCACTATCAAGGAGTCTGCTGATGCGTCGATCTTCCGTTTTATTCCTGTTGGCTGCAATGAGTTCTCTTACGCTGCTTGACGCTGGAGTTCTGGCGCAAGGAAGCGGGACGCAACGGTTCGGCAACCAGAGTATTACGGCGACGCTGCAATTGCAGGGAGGACACCTGGTAATTGCGTCGGTCGAGGACAAGAGGACGCATGCTGCGCTCAAGCCGCAGGAGGCTTTCGTGCTGAGCATGCAGGATGGGCGGGAGATTCGCTCGTCGGCGATGCAGATGGTGGGGAAGGCTGCGACGACGGCGATTGCGCGGGATGAGAAGGCCTCGCGGGCGGCGGCGCATGAGCCGGGGAAGAAGATCTGCGCGGAGCTGATGGATACGGCGAGCGCGGCGCGGGTGCACTGGTGCATGATCGCGCGGGGGAACGCGCCTTATCTGCGGCAGGAGGTCACGATTGAGGCGGGTGCGCAGGCGTTGCCGCTGGCGGAGGTGCAGCTGTTTCACTTTGAGGATAGTGCGGCGAAGGTGGTGGGCAAGGTTGCGGGATCGCCGATTGTGAGCGGGAATTTTTACCTGGGCTTTGAACATCCGCTTTCGTACAGCACGGTCGAGGGCGGCAATGTGGTGACGGGGCTGAAGCGGACATTGCCGCTGGCTGCGGGGCAGTCGATTACTTATTCTTCGGTGATTGGGGTGGCGCGCGAGGGGCAGTTGCGGCGGGACTTTCTGGCGTATGTGGAGCTGGAACGGGCGCATCCTTATCGGACGTTTCTGCATTACAACAGCTGGTATGACCTGGGGGCCGGTAATCGCTATGACGCGGCTGGCGTGCTCGACCGCATCCATGCGTTTGGCGAGGAGCTGGTGAAGAAGCGCGGCGTAACGATGGACTCGTTCCTGATGGACGATGGGTGGGACAACACGAGCTCGCTGTGGGGGTTCAACAGCGGGTTTCCGGATGGGTTTGCGCCGGTGAGCGCGGCGGCGAAGCAGTACGGATTTGGCATTGGCGTGTGGCTCTCGCCGTGGGGCGGCTATAGCACGGCGAAGAAGGAACGGATTGCCTATGGCACCAGCCAGGGCTACGAGATTGTGAAGAACGGATATGCGCTCTCGGGGCCAAAGTACTATGCGAAGTTCGAGGAGACGTGTCTGAACTTCATCACGAAGTATGGGGTGAATCAGTTCAAGTTCGACGGTACGGGCAATGTGGGCCAGGTGTTTCCGGGCAGCTTGTTCGATAGCGATTTTTCGGCGGCGATCCATCTGATTGAGCGGCTGCGGCAACAGGACAGTAACCTGTTCATCAACCTGACGACGGGGACGAAGCCTTCGCCGTTCTGGCTGCGCTATGCGGACTCCATCTGGCGGTCGGGTAGCGACCATAGCTTTGCGGGAGAAGGCAGCTGGCGGCAGAAGTGGATCACGTATCGGGATGAGCAGACGTATCGCAATATTGTCGAGGGTGGGCCGCTGTTTCCGATCAACTCGCTGATGCTGCATGGGATTATTTATGCGGCCAAGGCGGAGCATCTGGGCGACGATCCGAACCATGACTTTGCGGCTGAGGTGCACTCGTATTTTGGTACGGGGACGCAGCTGCAGGAGATGTACATTACGCCGTCGCTGCTGTCGCAGGCGGATTGGGATGTGCTGGCGGAGAGTGCGAAGTGGTCGCGGAAGAATGCTGCGATTCTGCGGGACACGCACTGGGTAGGGGGCGATCCGGGTAAGGGCGAGATGTATGGATGGGCTTCGTGGGCGGGGAATGCGGGCATTCTTGTGCTGCGGAATCCTTCGCCGCAGGTGCAGACGATCAGCATTGATGTGCAGGAGGCGTTTGAACTGCCGAAGGGCGCGGCGACGCGGTATGCGATGCGGAGCTCCTGGGCGGCGGATGCGGGGAAGGCGGCGGTGACGCTGGAGGCGCATCGGGCGCATGTGTTTACACTGCAGCCGTTTGAGGTGATGACGCTGGAGAGCGGAACGCGGCGGTAGGGCGTGTGGTTCGATGATGGGTAACGATGAGCAGGCGCTGCACCAGCTTTTGAGTCTCGTGCGGAGTTCGGTGCAGCGGCCGATTCACATCAACGGAGAACCGTTTATTACGACTGCGAGCCTGGGGATTGCGCTTTATCCGGAGGATGCGGAGGATGCGGCGAAGCTACTCAGCATTGCGGACCAGCGGATGTATCGTCTGAAGCAGAGGCCAGAGGTGGAGACGCAGATTTCGCTGAATGTGCCTTCGGAGGCTCATCTGTAGGGTTTGTCTGTTGTGCTCATAAGTAAATAGCAAGACTGTCGCAACTACTTCGATTGGTGGTAGCGTTTAGAGCGGTTGTGATCGCCTAGAGCTAAAGAAGAGGTTGAGTTGCGGTCGAGCAAAAGTATCACGCGAGCAATTAGTATTCGGCAGCCTTACGTGGAGTTAATTCTTCAAGGTAAGAAGCTGAAAGAGTTTCGTTCTCGTCGAACATTGATCCGAGAACGGGTGTATTTGTATGCATCGAATACGCCCAAGGATGACGCGGCTTCTTGGCGGAAGTCTGGAAAGGAACCAGGAACGCTGCCTACTGGAAAAATTGTTGGTTCTATTGAGATTGTCGATTGCAGAGAAACTGCTGAGGGCAGCTTTGCGTATGTTCTGAAAGATCCTAAGCGGCTTCGCAGTCACCTAGTTGCAATTAATCAGCCTCAACCGGGCTTCTGGATACCGCAATTCTGATGGGTGCGGGACCGCTGTTCCGAGAAACCATCGTAGCGGGTGCCCCATCCTTCGCGCTTTTGCGAAGGGTGGGATACATAAATCATTCAGCCTCGATAGTTACAGTTCCCTTTTCGCGGAGGGCGTACCTTCGGAAGCTGCTCCATGGATAGTCTTCTGGGCTTTCTACCAAGCCTCGCTTGACTGGGTTGCGATGGAGGTAGCGTAGCTTCTCGAGATATTTTCCGTAGCTGGAGACGTTGAAGTCGTAGTAGCGCGTTTGCCAGAAGTGTTCGGCACTCGGATGTTTGAGTCGGCGGGAGGTCGTCTGCTTCAAAACCTGGAGAACGGTTGCTAGCGGAGTAACGGGCGGCTCATCGACAAGGAGATGGACGTGCTCAGGCATGACGACATAGCCCGCGATGGCAAGGGTGTGCCGGAGTCTTACCTGTTCGAGGACTTGTTCGAAGGTGGTCTTTGCTTCTGGGGTCTTGAGGAAGGGCTGGCGGTGATAACAACTAAAAGTGATGAAGTGGAATTGCTTCGATTGCTGGTAGCGTTTTAGGCCGGTTGGCATGGCGGTTTGAGCAGTATACGATCCCACCCTTCGCAAAAGCGCGAAGGATGGGGCACCCGGCTACACTTCATGTTTAACCGCAGCTGCTTTTTTCTTTCCCCTCTTACCTTTCTCAACTATAAAATCTGCTAACTCTGTCCAAGAAACGACATAAAACGTCTCATGGTTAGAGGGTTTAAACCCTATTTCGTTTTGCCAGATAGCAAGCTCTCCATGTTTTGAGCTGCCTGACCGCCTAGTGATTCGCAAAGCAATATTTTCGACATTTCCAACCGGTAATTCGTACGAAACCTTCGTAGCCATAGATCTCCTCAGCAGAAATAGTGGTAGCGCAATACTGTAATTATTTGGTTCTTTCGAAATATACAGTGATTGCGCACCACAGGCCCTGCGAATTTAGCTGCAGCCGCTTGTGCCGCCGCAGGACATGCAGCGGTAGCAGGAGCCGCTGCGGGTCATGATGGCTCCGCAGGTGGCGCAGGAGGGGGAGTCGCCCATGTCGTAGAGGTCCTTCATGGCGTCGGCGGCGTGGTAGATGCCTCGGTCTTCGAAGGAGGTGGCGGGGGTGAGACCGCTCGAGGCCTGGAGGTCGGGGGCGATGCCCTGCTGGGGTGGGGTGCGGTCGGCGTAGTCGGGGGTGGAAAAAGCAGATCCCTCCGCTTCGCTGCGGGATGACACATCGGCGCTGCGGGATGACCCATCAGAGGTGGCGCTGGATGACAGCGACGCGACCATGGTGTTGCCGGGGGCGTTGACGTGTCCGTGGACGGGGACCGAGGCCTGCGGGGCTAGGCCGGCGAAGAGGTCTAGCTGGTGCCCGGAGAGGAAGCGGATCTGGATCCAGCGGAAGATGTAATCCATGATGGACTTGGCAAAGCCGATCTCGGGATTGCCGGTCCAGCCGGAGGGCTCGAAGCGGGTGTGGGCGAACTTCTCGCAGAGGA
>JBDTDX010000216.1:0-10702 GCA_039922815.1 Granulicella sp. | reverse complement strand
CAATCCGTCCCGTAGCCGCCTCCACAAAGGTTCCTACCAGGTTTCGCACCATGTGATGCAAAAACCCAGTCCCGGTCACCCTATATACGTAGATCCCATCCCGCACCTGCCAGCAGGAGCGCTCAATTGTCCGCACCGGGCTCGCATGTGCCGGAGCCTTCGGACCAGCCTCCCGCTCTGTCTTGTCAGGATCTACTGCGGCAAACGAGGTAAAGTCATGCGTTCCCGCAACATAATCGGCTGCCTCCTGTAAGAACCCCAGATTCAGCGGTAGGGGACAGTCCCACACATACGGTGCCAGCATGGGTGAACAGACGACGCGCTGCTGGCCAACTCCTGCAATCGCGCCCGGGAAGATTCGGTACTCATAAGTCTTCCGCACCGCCTCGTAGCGCGCGTGGAACTCCGTCGGCACAGCCTCCACCCCCAGCACCCGAATACTGGGCGGAAGCGCACGATTCAGCGCGCGCTCCAGATTTTCTGCCGGAATCGGACACGCCAATGCAAAGCTTGCCATCTGTCCCAGCGCATGAACGCCCGCATCGGTCCTCCCCGAACCCTGCGGCAACACCGTTTCCCCCGTAATATGCTGAATGGCCGCCGCGACCGTTCCCTGAATCGTTGCCAACCCAGGCTGAATCTGCCAGCCATGGAACGGAGTGCCATCGTAACTGAGGGTGACCTTCCAGTTCTGCATCATACTCAAAATTCGACAAGACGGCACTGGGTCACTCTTTACGGCAAAAGTAACCACCTTGATATACTTGGCCTACGAAGCCCAAGCCATTATTAATGCTACATCGGAACGATCTCGATCTTTGATGCGTATCTGTCTAAAACAAACTTCGGCAGTTTCGTAGCCGAGATTTCGAGTCGTTACAGGCAACAAGCGCGTCTAGTTGTTACATACTTGATTGATTCCACACAAGCCCCTGGCATCCCTCCGGGTCGTCTACTGAAGTTCTGGCAGGCGTAGCAGGACCGGCAACTTACAGTAGGGTTGGAGAAAGCATCGTGAGATTAAAAGATTTGCAAGCGGTAGCGTGTGTCGCGCTGACCTTAGTGAGCGCCGGTACCCAGCAGGGTTTCGCACAACAGGCTCAATCCGTCACCCGGACTTACTCAATGAATCGGCTGCCCCAAGCGGCCGCATCCCAGGTTCCAGCGACTACCGCACCCCCAGCCGATCTGCCGCAGGCCCCGGCCCCCAAGCTGACTGAACCTCTCTATCTCCGTGATACTGCGAAGGATTACACGCGTGGACGCGGTAATTTTTTCCGCAATCCACTCCTTCGCTACGCCGCGAACGACTTCCTCCTGCCCCGGCTCACCAACACGCCCCGGCTCGACGGTCTCCTCCGTGACGGCAAGATCTACCTCAGCCTCTCCGACGCCATCACCCTCGCGCTCGAGAATAACTACGATCTCGCTATCGCGCGCATCAATCTCGACATCGCGGATACCGATATCCTGCGCACCAAGGCTGGTCAGTCCTTCCGCGGCGTCTCGACCGGCATCGTCGCCGGCACCCTCGGCGGTTCAACCGCCACCATCACCGGCGGCGGCGGCCCCGGCGGCACCTCCAGCGCCTCTGGCGGAGCCGGCACCGGAGCCAACGGTCTCGTCCTCAGCACCAACGGCGGCGGACCCATCCCCGAAAACCTCGACCCCACCCTTACCGGCACGCTCCAGTACGAAGCAGCAGACACCGTTTCCTCGACCCCGCTCTTCTCCGGTTTGCCCGCTGGTCAAAACACTTTGAAGAACAATACCTCGACCTACAATGCTGCCTACAATCAGGGTTTCGTCACTGGTACTCAGTTACAGGTCACCTTCAATAACACCCGGCAGACAACCAACAACGGCTTCAACAGTTACAGCCCGCTACTCCAGTCCAACTTCCGCGCTACAGCAACCCAGCACCTTCTGCAGGGCTTCGGCCCCGGCATCAACGGGCGCTTCATCGTCCAGGCCAAAAATAACCGTCGTATCACGGACTCCGCCTTCCGCCAGCAGGTCCTCTACACCGTCAATCAGGTGGAGAACATCTATTGGGGTCTCGTCAGCGCCTACGAGGATGAGCAGGCAAAGGAACGCGCCCTCTCCCAATCCACCCAACTCACGGCCGACAACCGCCGTCAGCTTGAGATCGGCACCCTCGCACCGCTCGACGTCGTCAACTCCGACAGCTCCGTGGCCTCCGACAAGCAGGCTCTCATCGCTTCGAAGACCAATCTCGAGTATCAGCAACTCATCATGAAGCAGGCGATCGCCCGCAATCTGAACGACCCCGAACTCACTAAGGCTCCTGTCGTCCCCACCGACCGCGTCTCGCTCGACCGCCTCCCCGAGGAGGATGAGCAGGTAGACGATCTCGTCCGCGAGGCCTACACTAACAATCCGCAGATCGAGCAGGCCGTCCTCAACATGAAGAACAACGAGATCACCATCAGGGCAGAGAAGAACGGTCTGCTTCCGGTGATCGACGCCTACGCCTTCTATGGTGCCAGTGCAATTGGAGGTTCGCCCAACCCGAATCGGAACACGGGCATCTTCGGCGGCGGTGCCGCCCCAACTCCTGTTCCGTCCATTAACTACGGGAATGTCTTCACCAATCTGTTCAATAGCAGCTCACCGGATAAAGGGGTCGGGGTCAACATTTCCATTCCTTTGCGCAACCGTGCCGCCCAGGCCGACCAGGCTCGCTCGCAGATGGAATACCGCCAGTCCCAGATGCGTCTCCAGCAGCTCTACACGCAGATTCGCATCCAGGTCATCAATGGTCAGTACGCCCTCACCAACGACCGCGCCCAGGTGCTTGCCGCTCAGGCCAGCCACACCTACGCGGCCCAAAGCCTCGACGCCGAGCAGAAGAAGTATCGGCTTGGCGCATCCACGACCGCCCTCGTCCTTCAGCAGCAGCGCAACCTTGCCTCTTCGGATAACAACCTCATCTCCGCCTCCGCCGCCTTTGCCAAGGATCGCGGGGCTCTCCTCCAGCTTCTTTCGAAGACGTTGGACAAGTACGGCATCAACCTTGAGAACGCTGCGACCGGCGAGATTTCCAACACTCCGGTCGTTCCCGGCCTCACCGCTCCAACCGCTCCCGAAGCTCCGAAGCCCATCTCCGGCACCCCGGCTCCGATTCAGTAGCTCTCTCCGCAGGAAACACAAGGCCCATGCTCCGGCATGGGCCTTGTGTTTTCTTTGAAGGATTGACAGATGCCATGTGATGCCATGCCCGCAGGCGCTTAGACACGGGTCTTGTACTTTGAAACGACACGGCTTCAGCCGCGCCGTAACGCCTACTGCAATCAACTGCTGAGGGCATGCTCGTCACCCCACCCGTCCGCCCACGATAGACTTAAACCCTATGAGCGCTCCGGACAATACGCACGACAAGCACGATGCTCCTCACCGCAACGCCCTCGCGAACGCCGCATCCGCCTATCTTCGCTCGGCCATGCACCAGCCCGTCGACTGGCAGGAGTGGGGCGACGCCGCCTTCGAGCGCGCCATTGCCGAGGACAAGCCCATCCTCCTCGATATCGGCGCCGTCTGGTGCCACTGGTGCCACGTTATGGATCGCGAGTCCTACGAAAATCTCCAAACCGCTGAGATCATCAACAAGTTCTTCATCGCGGTAAAGGTCGACCGCGACGAGCGCCCCGATGTCGATTCTCGCTACCAGGCCGCCGTCTCCTCCATCAGCGGCCAAGGCGGATGGCCCCTCACTGCGTTCCTCACGCCCCAAGGTCTGCCCTACTTTGGCGGTAGCTACTTTCCTCCCGACGACCGCCACGGCCGCCCCAGCTTTCCCCGCGTCCTCTTCACCATGGCCGAGGCCTTCCAGAAGAAGCGCGCCGACGTCGAAGAGTCCGCCTCCAGCGTTATGAGCGCCATCGAGCATAACGAGAGCTTTGCCGGCCCAGCCGGTGTCGCCGGACCCGAGGTCGTCGCCAAGCTCATTGCCTCCGCCCTCCAACAGTTCGACCCCCGCAACGGCGGCTTCGGCTCCCAGCCTAAGTTCCCCCATTCGAGTGCCGTCGATCTCCTCCTCGACCTTGCAGCCCGCCCCGGCAACACCCGCGAAGACGCCCAGCGCGCTGCCCTCGTCACCCTCGAAAAAATGTCGCGCGGCGGCATCTACGACCACCTAGCCGGTGGCTTCCACCGCTATTCCGTCGACGAGCAGTGGATCGTCCCCCACTTCGAAAAGATGGCCTACGACAACGCCGGTCTGCTGCTCAACTACGTCCACGCCTTCCAGACCTTCGTCGAACCCGAGAGCGCCCGCGTCGCCCGCGACATCATCCGCTGGATCGACCAATGGCTCTCCGACCGCGAGCGTGGCGGCTTCTACGCCTCGCAAGATGCGGACCTCTCCCTCGACGACGACGGCAACTACTTCACCTGGTCCCTCACCGACGCCGCAGCCGCCCTCACCCCCGAAGAGCTATCCATCGCCGGTCCCTTCTACGACATCGGCGAGGTTGGCGACATGCACCACGACCCCTCCAGAAACGTCCTCCACGTCAACCAGCCTCTCGCCACCATCGCCAAGGCCGCCAACGTCGACCTCGAGCATGCCAAGCTCCTCCTCAACGCCTCCCGCAATAAGCTCTACGACGCCCGCCTCCTCCGCCGGATCCCTTACGTCGACAAGACCGTCTACACGAGTTGGAACGCCATGCTCATCGGTGCCTACCTCGAAGCCGCCCGCGTCCTCGATCTCCCCGCGCCCCTGACCTTCGCGCTCAAGTCCCTCGACCGCATCCTCGCCGAAGCCTGGAACCCCGCCGTCGGCCTCGCCCACGTCGTCGCTTACGGAGAGGGAACTGCGCCGTCCGCTGCCGTCTCCGGCGTTCTCGATGACTACATCTTCCTCGCCAACGCCGCCCTCGACGCATGGGAGACCACTGGCGACTTGCGCTACTATACCGCAGCCTCCGACCTTGCCGACACCGCAGTCATCCGCTTCTACGATAAGACCGACGGAGCGTTCTTCGACACTGAAGCCCCCGCCCCCGGTGAAGTCCGCCGTGGTGCCCTCTCCACGCGCCGCAAACCGTTGCAGGATTCCCCAACCCCTGCAGCCAACTCGGTAGCCGCCACGCTGCTTCTGCGCCTTTACGCCCTCAACGGCCGCGCCGACTACGCCGACATGGCCACCGTCACCCTCGAAGCCTTTGCTGGCGTCGTCGAGCACCTCGGCCTCTACGCCTGCAGCTACGGCCTCGCTCTCCAGCGCATGGTCACGCCTCCCGTCCAGATTTGCATCATCGGCCCGGCCAATGACCTACGCGCCCGCCAGCTTGAAGCCGTCGCCCTCGCCCGCTACGCCATCAACAAGTCGGTCATCCGCCTCACCCCGGAGCAACTGACCGCTCTCCCTCCAGCATTGGCCGAAACTCTCCCCCATCTGCCGCCTGCTGAAGGCAGCTTCGCCGCCCTATGCAGCGGCAACGCCTGTCAGCCCCCCGTCACGACCCCCGAACAGCTCGTAGAGCTGCTGAACAAGGCGCTCTAATCTGCTGCCTCTGTCACGCTTCCGCGTAGCGAGAGGGTCTACTATTGCAAGCGCCCGACGGGCTAAACTTTACGCCCCAATCGACGGAGGCGCTGGGGGAGCGGTCGGGTCCGCATTCTTCACAATAAACAAATTTGCCGGATCGACCCCCAACGGAATTCCTGCCTTCTCAAACGCTGGAATCACCCGCGCCCGCATCTCCCGAAGCACACCGTCCTTCTGGTTCGCGCGCACCCGGAAGTTCACCGGATACATCACCTCCCGCCCCGCAATCTTGTCTACGCCCAGCACTACAGGATCAGCCAGAATAATCTTCTCGAATTGCGGCAGCTTCCGCACCTCCATCGCGGTTATCTTTAGCACCTCCAGCACCTTGGTCGGGTCAGCGCTCGCGTCCACCCCCACACTCAGCGTCGCCACCGAAAAATCTCGGGACAGATTTGCCACCGTAGCCACCTGGCTGTTCGGAATGATGTAGAGAGTCCCATTGCCATCACGCAGCGTCGTTGTGCGTAGCGTCAGGTCCTCAACGGTTCCCGTCAGCGACGCCAGCGTGACTACCTCGCCGACGTTGTACTGGTTCTCCACCAGAATGAAGATCCCATTCAGCATGTCCTTGAACAGGCTCTGCGCTCCCAGCCCAATCCCCACGCCGACCACGCCAGCCGACGCCAGCAGTGGGGTCAGGTTGATGTTGAACACCGACAGGATATGCAGCAGCACGATAAACCCGACCACCGCAAACGACGTCGCCCGCAGTATCGACGCCACCGTACGCAGCTGCGACGCTCGGCCCGAGTCGTGCGTCATTTGACGATCTGCCAGCTTCCGTAGCCGGTGTACGAAAAAATCCATAACGCGCAACAGCACAAACGCCAGGATCAGGATAAAGATCAGCTTCGGCAGCTCGTGCTGCGCAAAGTCGATCACTGCGTTATGCCATCCACGTTCCAACGTCGACAGGTTCTCTTCTTCCGGGATAAACGTGCTCAGTGCAATCAGTAAGGAAATAACGTTCTCTCGCTTTCAATGAAATAACGGAGCTTATACGAGCGGCTTATTCATGAGACGCACTTTTTTGCGAAGCGTTGGATTGTCGTCCACAGAATCCATACACTGTGCACAGTCGTTCCTCAGAGGAGGACCCAATGAGAACTCTACACGCAACCATCTTCGTTGTTCTTTGCCTCGCCGCGACCGCCTCCGCACAGAGGAACGCATCGCCAATCGCCTCTCCACCCGTTCAGAACACGCCTCCTTCACAGGTGGGAGCCCCATCGGTAGGCGGAGTGCCCCTGGGGTCTGAGGATATGACTCCCTCGCCCGATGCTATGCACCGATTGGAAATTATCCGGTCCAACGATCGCCAGAAAAAGATGATCGCCGATACCGACCGTCTTCTCGCCCTTGCCACCGAGCTCAAGGCCGACATGGACAAGACCACGAAGAATACCCTATCCATCGAGGTCATCAAGAAAGCCGACGAGATCGAAAAACTCGCGCACGACATTAAGCAGCGCATGAAGAACTGACGTCACGTCGCAATCGTGATGTTCCAATCAGGCTCTAGTTCCCCATCCCAAAAGCCGCTGCCGCGTTCACCTGCGGATACGCGAGCGAAGCCGACACTGTGGCGCTCGACCGCATCGCCGCAATAATCGTCGCCGCATCCCATCCCGGATGCGCCGCCTTCAACAACGCCGCCACACCCGCCGCCAGCGGAGCCGCTGCACTTGTCCCCATAGCCTGCACATACGCTGTATGCCCAAGGTTGAAGCAACCGTAGCTATGCGCCGCATCGCTAGGCACGCCGACTACTGTCCCGGTCTTGCCGGAGCTACACGCTCCGCGCACCCAGCCCGTCGCCGCATCATCTGCACCGGCAGGCATATCTCCCCCTGGAGCCGCCAGTGCATTCAGGGGTCCACCACGATTGCTGTAGTAAGGCATCGTCACCGGCGCTGCCACGCAGACTGCTCCTGCATTCAAATTCTCCCCGCAACTTGCGTTGGTCGAAGCCACAATTACCAGGACGTTGCGCGCCTGCGCCGGTAACTCGATATACCTTGGATTCGAAAAGTCGAAGCCATCGTTACCCGCCGCCGCCACAATCACTGCGCCACCCTGTGACGCCGCATAGGTTGCACGGTCGAAGAGTGTCTTCAACCCCGCCCCGTCACCCGTCGTCAAGTCCACCATTGACCCCAGCGACATGCTGATCACATCCGCATGCTGTGCCAGCGCGTCATCAATCCCCTGGAGCACCCAGCTCATCAGCCCGCTCGCTTCACCCGTCGAGCATTGCTGCGCCACGCTTGCTCCAGCAACGCTCGTATCTGGTATTCGCTCCAGCACCTTGATGTTCAGAATGCTCGCCTCCGGAGCCACGCCCACTACCAGCCCCGTTCCTTCACCCAGCGCTCCGGCTGCGAGCGAAGCTGTCCACGTCCCATGCCCCTGCTGATCCTGAGGAGAGCCGTCATCGCACACGCTCGGCATTCCCGTCATCGGCGTCTGGTTTACCTCAGAAAGGTTCAGCACCAGGTTCGGCGCAATGTCTGGATGCCCAGCGTCCACACCGCTATCGAGAATCGCGATCCTTACTCCGCGCCCCATCGTCGTGTCCCACGGCCCGTGCGCCGGGCCGCCCGCTACGTTCTTCCCGTATCCACCCACTTGCCGCACCGCCCACCCCTGCGGCGAGTTGTAATAGCTATCCGTAGCCGCCGTTACCGGCGCAGGCTGGTTCACCGCAACCGCCACCGGCGTCAGCGGACGCGCCAGCGGATTGTGATAGCCACTCGCCGGCCCCACCGAGATCTGGTGTGCATAGACCATCCGGTCATGGACCACAAACTCCACGTCCGGCTGCGCAGCCAGACGCATCATATTCGTCGCGTCGTCTGCCGTGCCATTGGCCTGCACCGCGGCTACGCCCATCCGTTCGTGCCGCTGCACCACCCTCGCTCCAGCCAGCCCGGTATGCAGCGCCGCATCGGTTGGGATTGTAGCGTCCCGGTACACCACCAGGTAATGATTCGTCACGACCGGGCTCAATGGTGTCAGCCGCGCCGCGCTCTGCCCAGCCGCATGCTGCATTTCAGCCGTCTGCAGGAGCACCATCGCGATCATGAACGGAACAAGGAAGGGAAGTGGTGGCAGAAATCGGCGATGGTCAAACAATGGAGCCTCCTAAAACAGCAGCGTCACCAGCAAGTCACCTCCTGGCTGGTTACTCTTCTCTGCATCGGCCCATATTCCCGACTCTGAAGGGTGCGGATCGGTACCATTACGGTACGTTGGTGTTTTCTAATAAACTTCGGCAAAGTTTTCAAACTGCGGCCCTTCGGTCCTGCGATCCAAGAATCGCCACAAAAAGCGACTTTAGTGCTTGAGGAAATACCTCAAGCACTACGCTCGCCTGACGCATTACAATCGAACGGGAGTCCGGGGTAACCAGGCACCCAACGCAGCAAACGGGGAAGGAGCAGATGTGACACGCAATGGGACGGCAGTTCGTCGGGAAACGGCATCGCCGGCTCACACCGCAGGGCTTAGCCGCAAGCGGCTCATCGAGTTCTACCGCCTCATGTACCTCTCCCGTCGCACCGATGACCGCGAGATTGTCCTCAAGCGCCAGCAGAAAATTTACTTCCAGATCTCTTGCGCCGGCCACGAAGCCCTCCTCGTCGCGGCCGGTATGGCTCTGCGGCCGGGTTATGACTGGTTCTTCCCCTACTATCGCGATCGCGCTATTTGCCTCGCCCTCGGTCAGACCGTCGAAGATCAGCTCCTGCAAGCCGTTGGCGCAGCCGACGACCCCAACTCTGGTGGCCGCCAGATGCCCTCGCACTGGTCCATTCCGAAGCTCAACATCGTTACCCCCTCCTCCGCCACCGCGACCCAGTGCCTCCACGCCATCGGCTGCGCAGAGGCAGGCCGCTACTTCTCGAAATATCCCGAGTCAGCCGCCAAACACACCGGCGACTACCGCGAGTTCAAAGACGTCAAGTTCCACGGCGACGAGGTCACCTACGTCTCGATCGGCGAAGGCTCCACCAGCCAGGGCGAGTTCTGGGAGTCCCTCAACACCGCCTCCAACAACAAGCTCCCCGTCCTTTACGTCGTCGAGGACAACGAGTACGCCATCTCCACCCCGGTCGAGGCCAACACCCCCGGCGGTAACATCTCGCGCCTCATCGCGAACTTCCCCAACTTCCACTTCTCCGAGATCGACGGCACCGACCCCATCGCCTGCTACGCCGCCCTCGAAGAGGCCGCCGCCTACTGCCGCTCCGGCCGAGGCCCCGCCCTCGTGCATGGCCATGTCATCCGCCCCTATTCGCACTCCCTCTCCGATGACGAGCGCAATTATCGCTCGGCGGCAGAGATCCGCGCCGACGCCGCCCGCGATCCCATCGCCCGCATGCAGCTCTGGCTACTCCGCGAAGGAATCCTCGACGAGGCTGGTATCAACAGTCTCGAGCGGAAGGTCGATGAAGAGGTCCAGCGCGCCGCCGACAATGCCTGCCGCGCCGCTTTGCCGTCGACCGATCGCGCAGACATCCTTCGCCACATTTACTCCGAGGATCTCCGCCCCACCGACCCCATCTTCGAGACCAAACCAGCCCGGCAGTCTGCCTCCGAGCCCGCCGAGCGCACCATGGCCGACCTGCTCAACGACACCCTCAAACAGGAGATGCGCCGCGACCCGCGCATCCTCGTCTTCGGTGAGGACGTAGCCGACGCCACACGCGATGAAGCTCTTCGCGCTGGCGAATTCAAAGGCAAGGGCGGCGTCTTCAAGCTCACCTCCGGCCTCCAGTATGAGTTTGGCAGCGACCGCTGCTTCAACTCACCGCTCGCCGAAGCCAACCTCGTGGGCCGCGCCATCGGCATGGCCGTCCGCGGTCTCAAACCCGTGGTCGAGATCCAGTTCTTCGACTACATCTGGCCCGCCGTGCACCAGATGCGCAACGAGCTCTCCGTCATCCGCTGGCGCTCCAACAATGGCTTTTCTTGCCCTATAGTCATGCGCGTTCCGATCGGCGGCTACCTCACCGGCGGCTCGCTCTATCACTCGCAATCCGGCGAGAGCATCTTTACCCACACGCCCGGCGTCCGCGTCGTTATGCCCTCGAACGCGCTCGATGCTATGGGCCTGCTGCGTAC
>JBDTDX010000215.1:0-14874 GCA_039922815.1 Granulicella sp. | reverse complement strand
ACCGACGACATCGGGAAACAAGCCGCCACCCCCATCGGAGACCCCTGCCGCTTCCTCTCCAAAGCTGATGTCGGCGACGCCATCGGAGTTCCCATCGTCGAAACAACCTCATCCCCCGACGGCTGCGTCTACCTTGCTCACGGCACCATGGCAGACTTTACCTCGAAACATCTCTCCGCCATGATGGGACAGCGCGGTGCACCCAAACAGGCCCAGGAGATGATCCAGCAATTTGCGGGCATAGTCGGCGCGCCAAAAGATGACTCGGCTGCCTCCGAGCAATCGGACCCAGCCGGAAATGCTCCCGTCCTCACCGTGCAATTCCAGACTCAATCCGCCCGCACCCAGATCCAGCTCGACTCCAAAGTCCTCGGCGGATTTGGCGGTGCCGCAGGCGGCAACTCCACCCTCACCGGCATCGGAGACGAAGCCTACGTCGCCGCAGACGGAATGCTCATGGTACGCAAGGGAGACATTCTCGTCCGCTTCATGTACACCAGCTGTCCCTGCACCACGGACGCCATCAAACCCCTCGCCCAAAAACTAGCTGACGCCCTCTAAACGTAGCCGAAACCGTGGTAATCAGCGTGGCAACTTCGACACCTACTACCAGAAGTTCCTTTATTTATAGATATGATATGGGCAATTGTGAATCCTCCGCCCTTTTCCTATCCACAATCCAAGGAATCCAGCAGGGCGAATGATGCTCTGCTTGATGCCTTTTTTGTGCGTGGGTGCAGGCGCGGATGCGTGGCTAAGCGAGGACCTTGGCGGCGTCTGCGGTGTGGTTGGTGCGGGCGGTGAGGAAGGAGTGGCAGATATGCGGGTAGGTTGCGAACTCCTCATCCGGCTGGGCGGAGACAGTGGTCAGGCAGTTCAGGCAGATCAGATCGGTTGAGCCATCCATTTTGCGGCGGAAGGGGTAGAGTGCGTTCGAGCTCTTGGGCATGATGTCCTCCGTGGTTCAGGGGTTGCTTAACCAGAGGAACAGAGAATCAGCGAGAAAGCTGCTCTAAACTTCGCTTGCTTACAAAAGATCAGGGTCGGCGGGTACCTTTCGAGGCTTAAGGTTGTTACCGGCGGACGGTAGCAATATCGCGAATACCGCGCGGGAAATATGTGCATTCAGGGCCGTATAATTGGGCCACATTTCGTACTTCGAAAGGACCTCCCTATGCGCCTGACCTGTACACTCCCGATTGCCGCCCTAGCGCTCGTCCTCACCGGCCTTGCTGTTGCGCAGGAGTCGCCCGATAGTAATCGCAAGGTCGCCGGTGGCGGAATTCAGGCTGCGGGCTGGATGGGAAAGATCGATGCCAACGCGGAAAAGGCGGGGCAGACGGTGAACGATGCGAAGCTGGTGGAAGAAGGCAAGAGCCTGAACGTGACGACCGGGCCGGCGATTACCTATTGGAACCCGAAGGACACGGCGAAGGGCGACTATACGGTGTCAGCGACTTTTACCGAGCCGAAGTTTCAGAACCTGAATACGCATCCTCATCCTTATGGGATTGTGATTGCGGGCAATGGCCTGGGCACGGCGGACGAGAGCCTGCTGTACTGCGCGGCGTATGGC
Organism: Granulicella sp.; assembly: GCA_039922815.1. GTDB lineage: Bacteria > Acidobacteriota > Terriglobia > Terriglobales > Acidobacteriaceae > Edaphobacter. The sequence goes on along the minus strand of JBDTDX010000215.1, from coordinate 13,298 downwards.
AATGGGAACTTCATCGTGCGCGGATTTGGGCCGGCCTCGTTCCAGATGAATGGCCGAGGGGCAGCTAACGAGGCGGTGCATAAGGCCGCGGGGATTGGGCAGCCGGTCACGCAGGATATCGCCATGGAGGTGAAGGGCGATAAGGTATCGTGCAAGATCAACGGAGCGGTGGTAGCGACGTATGACAAGTCGGAGCTGGTGACTGCGGGCAAGCTGAAGTCGACCGATGGGACGTATGGCATTCGTTTTGCGCACAACACCGAGGCGGTGGTTACGAACCTGAAGATGACGAAGCCTTAGAATGGTTTTCGCTTTGGCATAGAGAAGCGCGAGTAGAAAAGCAAAAGCGAAATACAGGGGTTCTTCGCTTCGCTCAGAATGACGGTTCTTTGGGGGGATGTAACAGAAAGCCCATGCTCTGGGAGCATGGGCTTTCTGTTGGTGCGGAGTGGGCGGCCTGCTGGTTTGCGGCCCGCCATGCTCGGTTAGTAGAGGATTTTGATGCCGAACTGAATGATGCGCGGCTGGAAGGTGCTGGTGATCTGCCCGCCGGTGGTCGCCGTCGGCGCGCCAATCGTACCGCCGATGGTTCCGGGCAGATAGAGGTTGGTGTGGTTGAGGATGTTGTAGAACTCCGTGCGGAACTCTACCTTGAGGCCCTCAATGGGAGTTGTGAACTTCTTGTTGAGAGAGAGGTCGGTCTGATAGAAGGCCGTATTGCGAAGGGGATTGCGCGACGCGTTGCCGAAGGGACTAAGCGGCGCGGCGGCAGTTCCGGTTGGGGGCAGCGTGAATGCGGCCGGGTTTGTGTATTGGATGTACCCGCTGGGGAGTTGCTTGTTGGTGATCTTCGCCACGCCTGGGATGACGTTGGGGCGATAGGCATTGGCTCCGCGATAGTTTGCAGAGATCTGCTGCGAGACCTGGTTTGCGGATGCCGGGCCATAGGTGAGGTTGAAGGGCGTGCCCGACTGCATGGTGTTGATGGTGCTGACCTGCCAGCCGCCAATAACTCCATCCACAATGGCGTTTGAAGAACTGAGGTATTTGCGGCCACGCCCAACGGGGAGCTCGTAGACGAAGCTGGTGACGTTGGCGATGGGGAGGTTGTAGTCCGACTGACCGTAGTCCGCGCCGATGTTGTTGCCATCCTGCGGAGCGGGGGTGTTGCCCTCGAGCGAGGCGCTGGCGTTATCGAGAGCATGACCCCAGGTGAAGGAGTTGAGGAGGGTGAGACCACCGACGAAGCGCTGCTCATACTTGACCTGCAGCGAGTTGTAGTTGGAGCTGAACTCGTTGAGGGCCTGGGTGATGTCGGACGGCCAGTTGTTGAAGGGCCGCGTGAACAACCCGCCTGTGCGAATCGCGGGGTTCTTCTGGTTGGCATTCGTAAAGCCCTGGAGCTTGAGGCCGTGGTTGCCAACGTAGGCGATGTCGAGCAGGGTGTTCTTGGCCAACTGGCGCTGCACACTGAGGAAGTAGCTCTCAACGTAGCTGTCCCGCGTGTTGCGCGGGATGTAGGTCACGTTATCCGTCGCCTTATTGAAGGTGGTGGCGAGGTTGGTGGGGAAGCCCTGGTCCGAGGTCGCGTAGCAGCTTGGTGCTGAGGAGCCGATGGGAACGATATCCGACGGCAGCGTGGCGCAGTGGTTGGTGAGGTTGGGCGCTACCTGGTTGACTGAAGCGAACTGAGCCTGCGGAGCGTTGATGGCGAGAATGTCGCCCGACCCGGCGCGGGTGTAGTGAACGTAACTGGTGCCGAAGCCGCCGCGGATGGCGGTCTTCGAATCCGCCGCAAGCGCGAAGCCGATGCGAGGAGCGAAGTCGTTAAGGTCGGGATTGACGAGTGTCTTGCCGTAGACGCCGCCGCCTGTGTACGGGGTGATGCCGTTACCGGCGACTGCGCCCGGGGTGATGGTCAGGACGGTTTGCGAGATGGGGTCGAAGTTCGAAATGTAGTTCTTCTGCTCGGAGTAGGGCGAGCCATACTCCCAACGGACGCCGAGGTTGAGGGTGAGGCTGGGGCTGACCTTCCAGTCATCCTGCGCGTAGGCGCTGTGCAGGGTCTGGCGGAGATGGGCTACGAAGAAATTTGCCAGTTGATAGTTGCTGGTGGTGCCGAAGAGGAAGTCGGCCCAGTAGTTGTCGGCAACCACGGGTCCGCCGGTGTTGCTGTAGCCACCACTGTAAGTGAAGCCGCCATAGAGGGGATTGTTGTCGTTGACGGCCATCCATATGTGCTCGTACTCGTAGCCGAACTTCATGGAGTGCCTGCCCTTGACCCAGGTGAAGTTCACCTTGGGATCGAGGAGCGCGGGGTTCTGCCACTGGGGGTTGGTGCTCTGACGCCCGAAGGAGGTGAAGTTGCTGATGGCGATGGACGGCAGACCGCCGGCGACGACGGGGTTGCTGGGCAGACCGGGGATGGTGAAGCTCTTGTCTCCGATGGAGGGCGAGAACTTGCCGGCCTTGGTGCGCGAGAGGCCGACGCGGACATCGAGCACCTTATTTGAACCGAAGAGGTGGGTGTAGCCGAGGGCGACCTGCTGACTGAGGACGCGGATGTGGCCGTTGGACTGGCCGTCGAGCGGCAGACCGAACGGAGGCGCGTTGAAGCCATTCTCCTTGCGATCGCTGATGCGGAGGAACCATGAGTTGCTGGCGTTCTGTTGGAAGTCGAGGCGGAGGTCGCCCTTGTCGGCGTTGTCGGTAAAGGGGACCTGCTTGGAGTAGTCATTGGTGGCCAGGCCGGTCGATGCCACACCGGCGACCGGCAGCCCGTTGATCTGCTTGAAGAAGCCGAGGATCTGCTGCGAGAGCGGGTTGATAGCTGCGGTGGGGATGGGGGTGTTTGCCGGGTACACGACACCCGTAAGAGGATTTTTGACGGCAACGACGAGCTTGCCGTTGAGCTGATTCTGCGTGGGCAGCGTATAGACACCGAGCGGCGTAAGGGTCTGGCGGAATCCTTCGTAGTCGAGGAAGAAGAAGAGGCGGTTTTTGATGATGGGGCCGCCGAAGTTCATACCGAACTGGTTGCGGTTGAACTTTGGCTTCTGGAAGGGAATGACGTTGCCGGTGCCCCCGATGGTGGTGGGTTTGAAGAAGCCCGCAGCGTTCAGGTCGGTGTTGCGGATGAACTCGTAGACGGTGGCGTGGAACTTGTTGGTGCCGCTGTTGGTGGCGACGTTGATGGTGGCGCCGGAGGAGCGGCCGTACTCTGCGCTCTCGTTATTGGTCACAGTCTGGAACTGGGATACGGAGTCGGGCGGGACGGCGATGATCTGGTTGTCGAAACCCTGGTTGCTTTCGCCATATGCGTTGTTGTCGAGCCCGTCGAGCAGGAAGTTGTTGAACATGCTGCGCTGACCGTTGATGTTGTAAGCGCCGGCGCGGACGAGCGAGTTGATGGAGCTGGTGGTGGCAGCGGTGGGAGCCTGGCGCGATCCGGCTACGAGACCGAGGAGATCGGAGTAGTTGCGGCTGACGAGCGGAAGAGCTTCACTCTGGTAATTGGTGATGGTCTGGCCGCGTTCGCTGGTCTCGGTTTCGATCTGCATGGCGACGTCGGAGACCTCGACGGTCTCGGTGGCAGTGCCGATTTTGAGGGTGAGATCGATACGCTGGCGTCCGCCGACGGAGATCGTGATGTTCTGCGCGACGGAGGACGAGAAGCCGGGGGCGGTTGCAGCGATGGTGTAGACGCCAACGTGCAGCGAGGGAACTTCGTAGTCGCCATTCCCGTTGGTGACGGTCTGCGAAGTGATTGCGGTCGCGGTGTTGGTGATCTTGATGGCTGCGCCTGGAATGGGTGCGCCGGTGGGGTCGCGAATGGTTCCGACCGCGCTGCCGTTATCGAACTGCGCGTGGGCTGCGGGTACAAACAGGAGCGTGCAGGCAACGATCAATCCAAGAAAAAGCGATGCGCGCTGGCCAAGCGCGCTACAGGCAAATCGGGTGAATCTCATATTTGGGTGCATGATTGAACCTTATTGTTTATGTGCAAAGGGGAGTTGAATAGAATGTGAACGTGCATTGAATGGGGAGATATTTTAGCCTATTCATAGGTCGGACATAGTCTAGCCCAGACTGTGCAAAGTACAGGAGATTATTTTTTGAACCGCTTCCTCTGCATTCTCGCCTGCGGTGTTCCGCTGATGGCCGCCAGTGCCGCGCTGCCCCAGACGAGCGGCCAGACAGGCCCGTCGCTTGCGGAGACCTATAAGGCCGATTCGGAGAACTTGATGGCGGCGGCTCTGGAAGATGGCGAGGGATATGCGAATTTGACGTATCTTACCGACCACATTGGGAAACGCATCAGCGGGAGCGCATCGCTCGACCGGGCGGTCGCCTGGAGCTTGGAGTTGATGAAGAAGGAAGGGCTGACCAACGTTACGGTGCAACCGGTGATGGTGCCGAAGTGGGTGCGGGGCACCGAGTCTGCGGCCATCGTGTCTCCTATGGAGAAGCCGCTGCACATGCTGGGGCTTGGGATGAGCGTGGGGACGGCTCCGGGCGGAGTGACGGCTGAGGTGGTGGTGGTGCCGAGCTTCGATGCGCTGAACGCGCTGGGGCGGGCTGGTATCGAGGGCAAGATCGTGGTGCTGAATGCGCCGTATGTGAGCTATGGGCGGACGGTGATCTACCGGACAGTGGGACCTTCGCGCGCTGCGGCGTTCGGTGCGGTGGGCGTGCTGGTGCGGTCGATTACGCCGTTGGCGATGCAGATACCCCATACGGGAACGCTGGTATATCAGGCTGGCGTCCCGCAGATTCCGGCAGCGGCGATCTCGCTGGAAGACGCGATGCTGCTGGAGCGGCTGACGGCGGAGGGGAAGCCGGTCAAGGTGCACCTGGAGATGGAGGCGCATCGCGAGCCGGACGTGCAGAGCGGCAACGTGATGGGCGAGCTGGTGGGCAGCGAACATCCCGAGGAGATGGTGGTGGTGGGCGGCCATATCGACTCGTGGGATGTGGGCCAGGGGGCGCAGGACGATGGCTCGGGCATTATGGCGACGCTGGCGGCAGTGGCCGAGATTAAGAAGCTCGGAATGGTGCCGAAGCGGACGATCCGCGTGGTGTTCTGGGTGAATGAGGAGAATGGCGAGGCAGGCGGCAAGGCCTACCGAGCGATGCTGGGGGATAAGCTATCGACGCAGGTGGCGGCCATTGAGATGGATGGCGGCGCGGAAGCGCCGGTGGGCTATGGATACGGTTTTGGGCGCGGTCGAATGCGGCCCGCTGCGGGGACGGCGGCGGTGCTGTCGCCGGAGCAGCAATCGCTGGAGCTGCTCGACCAGATCGGGACTCTGTTGGAGCCGATCGGTGCAGGCAAGATTACGGCCGGCGGTGGCGGTTCGGATATCGAGCCCATGATGCTGGATGGCGTGCCTGGGCTGGGCGAGCGTACGACCGGAGCGCATTATTTCGACTGGCATCACACCGAGGCGGACACGCTGGACAAGGTCGATCCGATGGACTTTCGGAAGAACGTTGCGTCGCTTGCGGTGATGACATGGGTGCTCGCGGATATGCCGGTCAGGCTGGCTGGACATGTGGCCGAGCCTCGCTAGCTCTGGCGGCGCTTCTGGATGCGGTCCTTACTGTGGCGGACGATTTCGAGGAATCCATCGATGGATTCGACGAGCGTGAGAACGCTCGTCCAGCCGGAGGAGTGATGCACGATTTCTGAAGTGCAGATTGCGACACCTGCAGGACGCGGCTGACCCTGGCGGCAGTCCCCTGTTCGGCTACCGGGCAGAAGTGATGAAGGTGCCGAATTGCATCGCCTGTTCCAGTTTAGCGACACCCTCGGTTTCTCCAATGATTGACTCTGAAAATAACTGTGCACCCTAAGCTTCCGCGAAATTGTCTATCCTAGAGATTCAGATAGTTATTTCGATTAAGGCGAGTTCTCTCCATGTGGATCGTAAAAATAGCGCTCAGCAGGCCCTATACCTTCATTGTGCTGGCGATCCTCATCCTGATTGGTGCCCCGGTGGTGATTCTGAATACGCCGACGGATATCTTTCCGAATATCGATATCCCAGTGGTTTCGATTGCCTGGCAATACACGGGGATGAATCCTGAGGAGCTTGAAGGGCGAGTTACCACTCCGTATGAAAAGGCGCTGACGACCCTTGTAGACAACATTCAACATATCGAGTCCACCACCTACACAGGTGTCGCGGTCATCAAGGTCTACCTTCAACCGGGAGCCAGCCTGGATCGAGCAAACTCGCAGGTGAGCGCGGCTTCGGAGTTCATGTTGCGCCAGCTTCCGCCGGGAATCCTGCCGCCAGAGATTATTAACTTCAGCGCTTCGAGTGTGCCGATTTTGCAGCTTGGCCTCTCCGGAAAAGGTTTGACCGAGCAGCAGTTGAACGATTACGGGTTGAACTTTGTGCGTACGCAGCTGGTGACGATTCCGGGTGCCGTGGTGCCAAATGTCTACGGAGGCAAACAGCGCGCCATTATTATCAACCTCGATCCGAAGGCGCTCCAGGCCAAGGGGTTGTCGCCGATCGACGTGTTGAATGCCATGGCGAGCCAGAACGTGGTGCAGCCGGGCGGCACGGTGAAGATTGGACCGGCCGAGTACGATGTGCATCTGAACTCCTCTCCCGAGACGCTGGAAGGCCTGCGGAACCTGCCGCTGAAGCAGAGCAATGGAATCACGACTTATGTTCGCGATGTGGCGTCGATTGCCGATGGCAATACTCCGCAGACGAATGTGGTGCGGCAGGATGGACGGCGAGGCGTGCTGGTGTCAGTACTGAAGTCCGGCACTGCATCGACGTTGAGCGTGGTGGACGGCGTACGTGCGCTGCTGCCTGTACTGGCACAGACATTGCCGCCGGAGCTGAAGATTACGCCGATCGGCGACCAATCGGTTTTTGTGCGCGGCTCGATCAGCGGGGTGATTCGCGAGGCAGTTATCGCGGCCGTGCTGACCGGCTTGATGATCCTGCTGTTCCTGGGAAGCTGGCGCAGCACCATCATTATCGCCATCTCGATTCCGCTAGCGATTCTGTCGTCGATCATCGTGCTCGGCCTGATCGGGCAGACGATCAACATCATGACGCTGGGCGGGTTGGCGCTGGCTGTGGGCATTCTGGTGGACGATGCCACGGTGACGATCGAGAATATCGAGCGCTATCTCGAACAAGGAATGCCGCTGCACGATGCGATTGTCGAAGGCGCGGCGCAGATCGCCGTACCGGCACTGGTTTCGACGCTGTGTATCTGCATCGTGTTTCTGCCGATGTTCTTTTTGAGCGGCGTGGCGAAGTATCTGTTTGTGCCGCTGGCCGAGGCAGTAGTCTTCGCCATGCTGGCCTCGTACCTGCTTTCAAGAACGCTTGTGCCGACGATGGCGATGTATTTGTTGAAGGCGCATGACCATCATGCGGTTCCGTCGAACAGCATTTTCGCTCGCTTTCAGCGCGGGTTCGAGCGCATCTTCGAGAAGGTTCGCAGCACCTACGCAAGCGTGCTGGAACGGTTGATCGAGGTGCGGTTTGTTTTTGTGCCGATCTTCCTGGTGGTCTGCCTGTGCGGCGCTGTTCTGGTGCCGTTCCTGGGACAGAATTTCTTTCCCAGCTCGGATAACGGCGTGTTCATTCTGCATGTGCGTGCGAAGAGCGGAACGCGGATTGAAGAGACGGCGAAGCTTTGCGACCTGATCGAGCAGTCGATTCGCAAACAGGTTCCAGCCAGCGAAATCGATAATATCCTTGACAACATTGGCTTGCCCTACAGCCCCATGAACCTGCAGCACACCACCTCCGGACTGTTTGGAGCGGCTGACGGCGACATTCTCGTATCGTTGAAGGAAGGCCACCAACCGACTCCTGAGTATGTGGAGAAGCTGCGGGCTACGCTGCCGCGCGAGTTCCCCGGAACGACACTCTACTTCCTGCCGGCGGACATTGTGACGCAGATTCTGAACTTCGGGCTGCCGGCTCCTGTTGACGTGCAGATCGAGGGTGCTGACATTGCAGGAAACCGCAAGGTGCTTAACCATGTGCTCGAACAGCTGCGCCAGGTGCCGGGCCTTGTCGACCTGCGCATTCAACAGCCGGACGACTATCCGGTGTTGAATGTGGCGATCGACCGGACGAAGGCCGTGCAGGGCGGTTATACCGCAAAGGATGTGGGCGGCAGCATTCTGAACATTTTGAGTGGAAGCTCGCAGCTAACGCCAATGTTCTTTCTTAATTATAAGAATGGCGTGAACTACAGCATGGTCGCGGAGACGCCGCAGTATGCGATCCAGTCCTTCAGCGACCTCGACAATATTCCTCTCTCTGCAACCGCCGCAAAGCAACCGGAGATTCTGGCTAACGTTGCGACGATCAGCCGTTCTTCGGAGATGCCCGTTATCAACCACTACAACATTCGGCGTGTGCTGGATGTGTACGGCAACGTACAGGGACGCGACCTCGGTTCGGTCGGACGGGATATTACAAAGATCGTCGACGCGAACAGAAAGGACCTGCCGCGCGGCAGCTTCATCCGGGTGCGCGGACAGATCGAAACGATGAACTCATCGTACTTCGGATTGATTGCCGGCCTCTGTTTTGCGATTGTGCTGGTGTACCTGTTGATCGTGGTGAACTTCCAGTCGTGGCTGGATCCGTTCATTATCATCACCGCGTTGCCAGCGGCGTTGGCGGGCATTCTGCTATTTCTGTTCGTGACGCGAACGACGTTGAGCGTGCCCGCGTTGATGGGCGCGATTATGTGCATGGGCGTGGCGACGGCGAACAGCATTCTGGTGGTGTCGTTTGCGAAGGAGCGGCTGGAAGCGCATGGCAATGCGGTGCTCGCTGCGCTCGAGGCAGGAGGGACACGCTTCCGCCCAGTGGTTATGACGGCCCTCGCGATGATCATCGGCATGATTCCGATGGCGTTGGGAGCGGGCGAAGGCGGCGAGCAAAACGCGCCGCTGGGACGCGCGGTCATCGGCGGCCTCTCCTGCGCGACCGTTGCGACGCTGATCTTTGTACCTGCGGTTTTTGCCTTGCTGCACGGGCGGCGAGGACAGACCAGAGCGACAACGCAGCCGGAACACGATCAGGTGGCGATGGGAGATTGAGAACGATGAGCGAACGCGTGGAGAAAGCCAGCATGCCAGTTACGATGAATGAGACGATGACATCGCCTTCGCACGATCAACAGAATTCGCCCGAAGCTGGTCAGACGCGGCGAGGCATACCTGCCTCTGCCTGGATGGTGCTGGCGGTGGTCGTGATCGTCTTGCTTGCGGTGATTGCGTACGGCGTACTTTCGCGGGCGGCTGAGGAGCGGGCGCTGGCGAAGCAGACCACGGCGACAGCAATCCAGACGGTCGAGGTGGTACACCCTGTTCCTTCGCGACTTTCGCCAGAGATTGCGCTACCGGGTAACACGCAGGCGTTTACCGATACGGCGATCTACGCACGGACCAGTGGTTATTTGAAGAAGTGGCACTTCGACATTGGGGCACGAGTGAAGAAGGGCCAGTTGATGGCGCAAATTGAGACGCCGGAACTCGATGAGCAGCTCCAGGTTGCGCAGGCGGAACTGAAGAGCGCGGAAGCAAACCTGAACCTTGCCAGAACGACCTCGGCGCGTTATCAGAATCTGCTCACGTCGAATTCGGTTTCGAAGCAGGAGACGGATCAGGCGGTCAGCGATGCGGCGGCGAAACAGGCGGCCGTCGATGCCTCTGAAGCAAACGTGCGCCGACTGAAGCAATTGCAGTCCTTTGAGAATGTGTATGCCCCATTCGATGGCATCGTGACCGCACGGCGGATCGATATTGGCTCGCTGATTGCCGCAGGTGCAAATACGACGCCGCAGGAACTCTTCCACATGGCTGCCATCGGTCGTATCCGCGTGTATGTCGCGGTTCCGCAGGTCTATGCCACCGCGATCCATGACGGTGGCGAAGCTTCGCTGACGCTCGATGAATATCCGGGCCAGAAATTCGAAGGAAAGATCGCGCGCAACTCGAACGCGATTGATCCGGGAACACGCACCTTGAATGTCGAGGTCGATGTCGACAACCCGAAGGGGCTGCTGCTGCCCGGCGCTTATGTCTTTGTTCATTTCAAAATAAAGAACCACGGGACCACGTTGACGATCCCTTCGAACGCTCTGCTGTTCCGGTCCGAGGGACTGCGCGTCGGTGTCGTGCGAGATGGCCGCGTCCAACTGGTGCCGGTGACGATTGCAAACGACGCTGGAGCGACCGTCGAGATAGGAACAGGGGTTACCGAGGCGGATAGCGTTATTCTTAATCCATCCGATTCGTTGGCGAGTGGGCAGCAAGTATACGTTGCAACGCCAAATAGAACGGCAGGTGAACAATGAATCGTCGTATTCCATTATCGCTGGCAGGCGCGGCCTTTCTGCTGAGCGGTTGCATGGTCGGCCCGAAATATGTGAAACCGTCAGCACCGATGGCCCCGGGCTTCAAAGAAAATACTGGCTGGCAAGCTGCACAGCCTGCGGACACGAAGCTTCGCGGCGACTGGTGGACTGTCTTTGGCGATGAGCAGTTGAATGAGCTCGAGCTGCAGGTAGCCATTCAGAACCAGAACGTGAAGGCAGCTGAGGCGCGGTTCCGCCAGGCGCGGGCGCAGATCCAGTTCAACCGGTCGGGGCTGGCGCCCACACTCGGAACAACGCCCTATGTAGGTGGTCTGCGTAGCTCCTCGAATCGTCCGAATTTTCCTTCAACAAATACGAACCCGAATGGCACAGCGGATATTCAGTTGCCGTTGGATCTGAGCTATGAGGTCGACCTCTGGGGGCGCATTCGGCGCGGCGTGAGTGCTGCACGCGAAGAAGCAACCGCAAGCGCCGGGGATCTGGAGACGGCGCTGTTGAGCCTACAGGCAGAGCTTGCAATGGACTACTTTGAGGCACGCGCGGCTGATGCCTCCGAGAAGCTGCTTTCGGATACTGTGAAGGACTACGAGGAGGCCTATCGGATTACGAACAACCGTTTTCTGGGTGGCGTCTCGCCGCAGTCGGATGTCGATCAGGCCAAGACACAGCTGGAGGCGGCGCGGGTGCAGGAGAGTGATGTGGCCATCGTCCGCGATCAGTATGAGCATGCGATTGCGGTACTGATTGGTCAGCCGCCGGCATCCTTTACGCTCGCGGTGACGCCGCTACGCACTCAGCCACCAGTCATCCCCATCGCGCTGCCTGCCGACCTGCTTGAGCGCCGCCCGGACATTGCATCGGCGGAACGGCGGGTGGCGGAGGCGAACGATCGCATCGGTATCGCGACGGCGGCGTTCTACCCAACGCTGTCTTTCAGCGCGGCGGTTGGGCTGGAAGCTACCACGTTGACGAACCTGGTGAAGGCATCGAGCCTGCTGTGGTCGGCGGGTCCAGCGCTATCGGAGACCGCGTTTGATTTCGGGCGACGGCGCTCGGTGGTCGCGGAGGCAAAGGCCGGCTACGACGAGACAGTGGCGAACTATCGGCAGACCACGCTGACTGCGTTTCAGCAGGTCGAGGACAACCTTGCCGTGCTGCGCGTCTTGCACACCGAAGCTGAACAGCAGCATCGCGCTACAGAGGCTGCACAGCAGGCTCAGGCCATCTTCAACAATCGCTACGTGGGTGGGTTGGATACCTATCTGCAAGTGGTAGCAGCGCAGCAAACGGCGCTGGCCAACGAACGCAACGATATCGATATCCAGCGACGTCAGATGAATGCCAGCGTGCTACTTATCAAGGCGCTTGGCGGTGGATGGGATACGACACAGCTTCCGAAGTTGTAACCAGTTAGTCACACTCCTTACGGCTCGCTGTATTCATCTGCAGCGAGCCGATTTTATTTTAGGTCTATGGGCTGTAGCGGAAGCGAGAAGGAGAAGACGGAGCCTTGTCCAGGCTGGCTGGTTGCGTCGATCGTCCCATTGTGGGCTTCGACGATTGCCTTCGAGATGGCGAGTCCCATGCCTGTTCCCTGTACGCGATATCGCTGACCCTGGCCACGGTAGAACTTGTCGAAGATCATCATGCGCTCGAGATCATCGACGCCTACCCCACGATCGGCGACGCTGGTGACGAGCTTGTCGCTTACAATTTCCGCGCTGATGAAGATGGGGCTGTCTGCCGCGGAATACTTGGCAGAGTTTTCGAGGAGATGCTGTAGCACCTTCTGAATGCGGGATTTATCGAACACGGCGAGCGGCAGGCCGTCCGCGATGCGTATATCAACAGGATGGGTGCGGAGCTGGGGCAGGATGGTTTCCATCGCGCCCTCGACAGCTTCGCGGATGGAGTGTGGACGCAGGTCGAGTTGAATGTCGTGGGCATCGAGCTCCGCCATCTCCATCGCCTGGCCCACGAGATGGTCGAGACGCGCTGCCTCCTCCTCGATGACCTGCATGAGTTCGTCACTCTGGCTGCGGTCGAGTTCGGCATCGCTGCGTAGCGTGGTGATAGCTGCGGTGATAGAGGTGAGCGGCGTGCGCAGCTCGTGTGCAACAGAATCGAGCAGCGCATTGCGCAGACGTTCGCTTTCGCGGGCGGCTTCGACTTTAGTCAAGGTTTCGACGGCACCGGCGCGCTCGATCGCGATGGCAACAAGACCGCTGACCGCGTCGAGTGCTTCGCGCGAGATGCCTGCACCAGTGACGCCGAGAGATCCGATCGATCGGGTGCCGAGCAGGATGGGAGCGAAGGTGATAGCGCGCGCCTGGTCGGTGCGCTGTTCGCGGGTGAAGGCGGCTTCTCTGAGGTCCGCTTTGGAGGCGTCCATGTAGTTGGGGCTGGAACGATAGAGACGCTCTTTTTCGCACAGATAGACCGCTGCGCCAGGAAGGTTGAAGGTGGCGGCGATCATATGCGGAAGCGCGTTGAGCAAATCGATAACATTACCGCTGACAAGCATCTGCTGACTCAGATCGGAGAGGCGTTCAGCTTCGCGCTGACGGCGACGGGAGGTTTTTGCCTCGGTGCGCGCGCGCTCGGCGAGCTGGCTCGCTACGATGCCGGTGACGAGGAACGCAAGCAGCGCGACCCAGTTGCGGCCGTCGCCAATCGTGAAGGTATTCAACGGTGGCAGGAAGAAGAAGTTGAATGCGGCTGCTGAGAGGAACGAGAGATAGATCGCCTGCCGCAGCCCCCAATTGGCCGCGACGAACAGGATGGGGATGAAGAAGGTCATCGCCACCGTGGTGTCGTTGATATGCGGCCAGTGAACGTAGACCGCTACAATAATAGCGATGGCTGCGGTGGAGAGGATGTACCGAATCACACTGCTAATCAGAGATCGCTTCACAACC
>JBDTDX010000214.1:0-7271 GCA_039922815.1 Granulicella sp. | reverse complement strand
CGAACAAAGGGGTTCGTGCTCATTGGGAACCTTCGCGGTTTGCTACGTGGGTCTGTGGTTCGCTCAGGGGATAATGCGGCGGCGGGGTGGTCATGCAGTGGCTTCCCTGCTCGCGGGTTTGGCACCGGCTTCTGCGGGGGGCAGGGTTTCTACCTGGATCTGGCTGATGCGCCGGCCGCCCATGGCAGCGACGGTGTAGCGGCGGCCCTCGTAGACGAAGGACTCTCCAGCCACGGGGAGGTGCCCCAGATGGCTGAGCAGAAATCCGGCGAGGGTTTCGACACCGGGCTCGCGGGGGAAGGTCCATCGAAGCTGCGTCGTGAGATCGCGCAGGGGGATGCTGCCGTCGATGACCAGGGTGCCTGTAACCACGCCGGCGGTGCTGACGGGGAAGATGGCGGGAGCGACGTCAAACTCATCTTCAAGCTCACCGACAATCTGTTCGAGGGCGTCTTCGGCGCTGACGATGCCGACGGTGGAGCCGAACTCGTCGACGACTACGGCGATCTGGCGGCGACGTTCCTGGAACTCCTGTAGAAGCTCTACGGCGAGCTTCGTTTCGGGGACGAACATGACCTCGCGCATGACTTCGCGAAGGGTGAGGGTGGAGGGATGTGCGGCGCCCATGGCGAGGCCGAGGGCGATGGTGCGGAAGTGCATGAGGCGGGCGACGTCTTTCGAGTAGACGACGCCGATGATGTGTTCGGTGCCTGCTGCGGGGTCGAAGACGGGGATGCGGGAGTGCTGCTCGTCGATGATGCGCGCACTGGCGGCCTCAATCAAAAGATCGGCGGAGAGCGAGAAGATTTTTCCGCGGGGGGTCATGATCTCGCGCACGGTGACGCGGTTGAGTTCGATGGCGCGGTGGATGATCTCCTCCTGGAAGACAGGGAGCAGGCCCATGCGGCGGGTGGCTGTGGCGATGAGCTTGAGTTCTTCGGGCGAGTGGACAGCGCCCGCACCGTGGAGGGGAGCGCGGAAGAGGCGAAGCACGGCGGACGCGGAGCGGTTCATCAGCTTGACGGCGGGACGGGTGATGCGGATGAATACGTCCATGGGACCGGCGACGGCAAGGGCGATGCGCTCGGTGCGTTGCAGGGCGAGCGACTTGGGAACGAGTTCGCCGAGGAGAACTTCGAAGTAGGTGATGATGGCGAAGGAGATTGCAATGGCAATCGTGTGGGCGTAGATCTGCACGTTTGGAGGCGCGACCGCCAGCCAGTGTTCGGCGAGGCGGAGGATCACATCGGCGACTGCGGGCTCGCCGATCCAGCCGAGGGCAAGAGCGGCGAGGGTGACGCCAAACTGGACCGCCGGAAGGAACTCGTCGATGCCGTGCTTGAGCTTGAGGGCGGTACGGGCACCGGGGCGGCCAAGGGCAATGAGTTGCTGGACGCGGGTTTCGCGGATGCTGACGATGGCGAACTCGGCTGCGACAAAGAAACTGTTGGCCAGGATGAAGAAGGCCACCATGATTCCTCGGAAGAGCATCCACTCGAGCATGTGTTCAGTGTAAGGCAGGCCGCAGACTCCTTGCAGCGGTTGCGGGGGCTTGCCTTCTAGAAGATGGGGCAGAAGTTAACAATACCAATCCTGATAAGTCGTGTTATGCTCCGTCACGTTAAGTCCCTTGCGCCGATTAAGAACAGGCGTGAAGGCGGGCTCCTCCCCTTGTTAGGGTTGCGCACTTCTCCGAAGCCTTCCCTGAGCTTCGTCGTCTGGAAGAGGTGCGTAACCGAATCCGTTACATTCTCCGGACGGCTCCACGGGCCATGTCTTTGACGATCGCTTTCTGGGCTCCTTCACAGATCAAGCTTGAGGAAAGAGGACACCATGTCGGAATCGCTAGTCACCATCACCTTGAACACGCTGCACTGCAACCGCGAGTCTCAGTCGGGCGGATCGAATCCGTATCTCTGGCCCTCGCTTGTCTGGATCAACAAGACCACGACCGCTGTGGGCGAGCTTGGAATTGCAGATAGCTACGCACACAATGTCCTCAAGCGAGGCATGAAGGCTGGCGATACGCTCACCATCGAATCTACTGTCGGCGTGATGGCCATAAACCTCGTCGATCCCCTGAGCAACTACGTCATCATTCTGACCGTTGGCATGTTTCACGATAACGAAACCCCGAACGATGCCGTCACAGCAGGTTACGACGCCTTTCAATCGGCGCTTCAGGACGGTATCAAGTCCCAACTGTTGTTTTTGAATTCGCCTGACCAGGATACAGTGGACAAGGCTAAAAAGAAGATCGCCGATGCGGTCGCCGCCGCCGTAAAATCTGCCATCAGCGATAAACTCTCCACCATCCAGAAGGGTGAGATTCTCACCGGCATTCTCACCCTTGACAGCACCATCGGAAACGTGTCGACCTCGTTTTCAAATCTTGTGAACAGCAACTTCTCGCTCACCATTGGCGACCCGATGGGCGGCAGACTGCTCCTTTACAACGACACGACCCAGAACGGCACCGGCGACGTCAACACGCCAAAGGTGATCGGCCAGGGAGGATGGCAGCAGTTCAAATTTCTTTTCTCTGCCGGCAACAATGTCATCTACGCCGTCAATCAACAGGGACAATTGCTGCGTTATACCGATGCCTCGCAGAGTGGCGGCGGCGACGTCAGCTCTCCAAAGGTGGTCGGCCAGGGAGGGTGGCAGCAGTTCAAGTTTCTCTTCTCCGGCGGCGGCAACATCCTCTACGCCGTCAACCAGCAGGGACAGTTGCTGCGCTATGTGGATGCGTCGCAGACCGGTGGCGGCGATGTGAGTTCGCCGCAGATCGTCGGGCGCGGAGGATGGCTGGCGTTCAAGTTCCTCTTCGGTGGAGGCAGCAATGTTATCTATGCCGTCAACCAGCAGGGACAGTTGCTGCGGTACGTCGACGCATCGCAGACAGGCGGCGGGGATGTGAGTTCGCCGCAGATTGTCGGGCGCGGAGGCTGGCTGCCGTTCCTGTTTCTGTTTACCGGTTGGAACAACATTATCTACGCCGTCGATCAGCAGGGCGAGCTGCTCTTTTACAGAGACGCATCGCAGTCGGGCGGCGGCGATGTGAGTTCGCCGGGCAAGATCGGCACGGGCGGATGGCAGCAGTTCGGCTTCCTCTTCGGCGGCGGCAACGGCGTCATCTACGCGGCAGAGAAAGCACTGAATCCTGCGAACAACTATGAGATTGCAGGCTCGTTGAAGACAGTTGCGGTACGGTGTCTCGACGAACGTACAGCAGTCAACCAGGCGACGCAGGCAGTCAACTCCGCGACGACCACCGTCCGTGACCTCGAAGCGGAGCTCCAGAAAGCGACCGCGCTGCAAAGGAAGGAAATACAAGCCGAGATTGCGGAAGCGCAAAAGGAGGTCGCGGCAGCGCAGGCGGTGCTCGATGCGGCGAACAAGGCCCTGCAGGCCTGCCTAACGAAGAAGATCATCAAGCTCCCACCTAGGCCGGTGCTGCTGGGATAAATTGTGAAGCCGCGAGAGCCTCGTGGCCACCCTGCTTAAGCCTGGGTACAAGTTTCGATCCGATGAGGCCGGTTCCGCCAATCACTACGATTTTCATGACTGTCCTTTCGTGCTGCTCGCTATCGAGCAGGTTGAATCCGAGCATGTCTCGGAGATGAGTGAGGTACGTCCGGAGACGTAGTTGCCGAAGCTACTTGACCGGAATCAGAACAGGGGCACCTTGGTCTTTGAGCAAGACGACAAGGAACATGGCAGGCTTGGTCTTACTCGCGTTGCGACCAATGGTATGAATATCGTTGGGGCCTTCGTAAAAGGTCTGCCCGGCTGTCAGGGTCACAGGCTTTCCGCCCTTCACCCCCATGATGATGCTGCCTTCGAGCACATAGACGAAGAGGTACGCGTTGTGCCGGTGAACCGGATCTACGGCGCCGGGAGGATAGACAACCGTGATCATCTGAACCTCTTTGCCCGGAAAATCTGGCAATGGTTTCACCATCAACGAACTGACCTGTGCATCCTGCGCGATCAGCGGACTGCAAGCGAGGAACAAGAGGAGAAGGAGTTTCTTCATCACTGGTTTCCTGCTGTCTTGTGGGCTCCGGGTTGATACTCACCCGCGACGGCCCTGAACGCGATGGACAGGCGATTCCAGCCGTTGATGGCGATGGCTGCCCAGGTGAGATTGACCAGTTCCTCGTCCGTGAATTGCTGTTTCGCAGCCTCGTAGGCTTCGTCGGAGACATGGCCATTGGTGAGTTGGGTGATGGCCTCGGCCCAGGCAAGCGCCGCGCGCTCCCGGTCTGTAAAGAATGGAGCCTCCTCCCACGCGGAAAGCGCATAGAGTCTCTGTTCGGTTTCTCCCTCTGCACGAGCGTCTTTCGAATGCATGTCGATGCAGAAAGCGCATCCATTAATTTGTGAAACCCGCATTTTGATGAGTTCAATCAATGCAGGCTCAAGCTTCGAGGATGTCCGGAGGGCAACCTCCAGCCCGAACATGGCTTTGTAAGGTGCAGGCGATATTTTTTTGGCGTCCAGTCTTGCTTCCATGGTGATCCTTTCTTGCTACTTCAGGTAAGTTCACATTCCGTACGGCTCTATAGAGTGCACACGGGCTGCCAAACAGCGTGGAAACACTGCCTATCGATAACGTGCTGAAAGCAAGGGGCGATAGACGACGAGGGTCTGTGGACAACTTTTGAGATTTCACGACATTTCGTGACCTCTCCTTCGCAACGGTACCTATCTCACGACCATATCGTGCTTCGATGAGGGCGTGTCATCTGCAGACTAAGCGCTCCCCGCAAAATTCTATGAATAGAGGATCGTAGAACGCCCACACCGCAAACGTGATGACCGCCGCCAGCAACACCGCCGGCACAAACCACGCAGCCACTACATCCGCCAGCCGCTGAATCGGCGCGCGCGTCCGTTGGGCGTCGCCACCCATCTGAACGATCCGTGCCAGCGGCGTCTCCGCGCCCACACGCTCAGCCTCCATCACCAGTGCACCGGTTCGGTTAATCGTTCCACCAGATTCCCTGTTGTACGGCGGCCTTTTCGTCAATCGGCATCGGAACCCCCTCGATCGCACCCCGACGGCTGCAAATCACACTTCTACTTATACTGACGGGAAGGTAGCCTCGATATTACGCGGCCGCTCGATGGCGACGAAAAGGATAAACTAGCTTAGCTCGCGCAAAGATTCCGCGGCAGTACCTCGCACAACAGCAAAGGCAACCTGCATCGAACCGTCTATGGCGACAAATACAGAAGAAGAAGCAGGGCTAAAACGGAGGCTTATCCTTCGGGATACCGTCACGTTCCTCGTCCTCAGTGCCATCATCCTCGTCCTGTTCTTTGTCACGTTATTCCTCTTCCGCTCCTTCGAAACCCATCGTCGCGACCTGGCAAAGCGCTGGGCAGACCGCGGTCTTGTGGCCTTCCGGGCTCATCAGCCCGAACAGGCGATTGCCGACTACCGCACGGCGCTCTCTTACACCCCAGGCGAACGCAGCTATGAGCTGCTCCTCGCAGAGGCACTGGGGCAGGCAGGCAGAACAGAAGAGGCTTACAACTACTTCACCGGCCTGTGGGAGACGCGACCGGGCGATGGATTCATCAACCTGCAACTGGCGCGCCTCTCCGTCACCAAGCACGATATGCCCGGAGCAGTGAACTTTTATCACGGTTCGATCTTCGGAAACTGGCAGGGCGATGGCGTCGAGCGCCGCCGCGCGGTGCGCCTCGAACTGGCACAGTATTTGATCGAACAGCATCAACTCAACTCCGCAAAGGCCGAGTTGCTGATCGCCGGCGGAAACGCCCCTAATATTCCAGCCCTCGATATCACCCTGGGCGGTTTGTTGGAGCAGACGGGTGATCCGCAGGACGCACTGGGCTTCTACCAGAAGGCCCTCGTCAAAGAGCCCCGCAACCAAACCGCACTCAGTCGCGCCGGCCAGCTTGCCTATACCCTGGGCGACTACGCGCAGGCACGGCGGTTGCTCGGACGCGCCACACGGGAGCAGCCGCAGAATGAGCAGGATGCCGCACTTCTGTCGCAGGCGGAACGCATCCAGCAACTCTCGCTGGCAGACACCTTGTCCGCACGCGAGCGTGTCGACCGCATCCTGACCGCCCGGGCGATTGTGAAAAGGCGGCTGACCGACTGCACCGCCGCCTCTCCTGATAACACACTTCAACCCCTTACCAGCCGGTGGACAGGCGAAGCGGCAACCACGAGCCGCATGGCACTTCTCCACGACTCCGACAAACAGGCAGCCGCAGTGCAGCTCCTCTACGACACCGAGATCGAAACCAGCGAGCAGTGCGCAGCCCCCACAGGAGATGATGCCCTGCTGCTTCTGCTCGCACATGCTGCCGCACAGGAAGAGGCGAGACATCGATAGCACCCTGCAAGAGCGAGACCCGGCAGCCGACACCCGCGTTACCGAGATCCTACCCGGCCGCGAAGAGCGGGTCTTTCTGCTGCTGTCGATCTTTATCGGCATCATCTCCGGCCTGCTGGTGGTCTCGTTTCGCATGGCGATCGACTGGCTGAACGTGCTCCTGCTCGGCTCCTCGCCCGGGCCCCGGCAGCCGAGACTGATCATTATCCCAACCGTGGTTGGCCTGCTCGTTGCCGTATTGACGCGCTACATCTTTCCGCAGGTGCGTGGCAGCGGCGTCAACCAGACCAAAGCGGCGATGTACATCCACAATGGATACATCTCGTTCCGCACGGTATGCGGCAAATTTCTGCTCTCGGCGCTGGCCATCGGCGGTGGACATTCGCTCGGGCCGGAGGATCCTGCCCTTCAAATCGGTGCAGGCATTGCATCGCTCATCAGCCGCAAAATGGGCCTTTCGAAAGCCCGTCTACGCGTCTTCGCGCCGGTCGGTGCGGCGGCAGGTCTGGCAGCAGCGTTCAACGCGCCCATATCCGCCATCCTCTTTGTCATCGAAGAAGTCATCGGCCAGTGGAGCGCAGCGGTACTGGGATCGATCGTCCTCTCCGCCATTTCAAGTGTGGTGGTTGCCCGCTGGTTCTGGGGTTCGGAGCCCATGTTCCATGTCCCTGCGGTCACGCTGCGCGATCCACGCGAGCTGATGGCCTACGCGGTCATGGGTGTCTTTGGTGGCATTGCATCGCTCGCCTTCTCACGTTCGCTCGGCTATCTACGCCCCAGGCTGCGCAGCATGACCGCCAACGCGCAGATGTTTCATCCTGCAATCGCAGGATTTCTCGTTGGATGCATCGGATACTTCGGCCTGCCGCAGGTGATGGGCGCCGGCTACGG
>JBDTDX010000213.1:0-7896 GCA_039922815.1 Granulicella sp. | reverse complement strand
GAATAGGCTCCGGGGTGACAGAATTACAGTCAACATAGATGGATCCATCTCCCCTAAACGATAATAGACGGCCATTGCTCATGCTGGTACTGAGCATCTCAATTCAGGGTTTTCCTGTACCCCGTAGATCACGCAGCGTACTTTTCGCATAAAGCCCTGACAACTCTCGCTGGAAAAGACCGCTCATGCTCCATTTAGGCGCTTCGAACACTGTTCTACCTAGCCAATAGATTGGCCATCGCGTGACGATTCGACCACGAACATCTCGGTTCACAAACTGTCGAATCTCATCCATGGCTGACCTGCTCCGGTTTGGATCTGTATATCTGCCCCAATTAAGGACGAGATGCGCCCCAACACGCTCCCACCGGAAACTGATGATATGTGAACAGTGCTACCCAGAAGCCAGGCGGCCCTGCATGAACTGGATCACACCTGTGTTAAACAAGGACGCAGATTTCCATTGGCCCATGGCTGCTTTTCAACAACGAGAGCGTAATCATCGACAAGGTCTTCCGCTGGGCAGCATCGCGGACGAAGCGCTCGCCGGCTACCGCGATGATTGGCGACGCTGGGGCAAGGGATCCGCGCACCTGCAGCTGACCGACGCACAATGCGCTGCCCTCGTCGTAAGGAGCTTGTGCCGTATCTACTGTCGGCGTTCCGCCGCTATGCCGCAGACGGTACGCGCCCTTCCGTGGTCTCACATTCGTACAGACATCACGATGAATGATCTGGTTGTCTGCATGTCGCTGGTCCTCCTCTCTACACGAGAACCGAAGCTGCGCCGCGAATTCACATTAAACATGCAGACTTAGCCCTTGCCTCCGTGGCGATACGGTAACAACGTCGCACTTCCTAAAGTCTGCGATTTATGCTGGACAGCTCGAAGTGAAAACTATCCAGGGTGGCTTCATCTTTCGGACTGAGAAGTAAGGAATTATTGGCATGCACGCCAGGGCTGTTCAAAAGGAATGCGGGCGGTTTAGACAAGAATGAGCAGTGCGCTGAGGAAGAATCAGAGGAATGAAATTGAAAGCAAAAGTAGCTTTTCTTTCGGAAGTATTGATGACTGGAGCCGCGGTCATCGCGCTCACAGGCCTTTCCTCTGCACAGAAACGCGATTTCGGCGTGGCTGGCACCGCTGCGCAAGCTGCGGACGCGAAGGAGTGGCCCACCTATGGCCATGACTCCGGCGGAATGCGCTTCTCTCCTCTTACGCAGATCAATACGACGAACGTCGACAAGCTGGCAGTTGCCTGGACCTATCACATGAAGCGGGAGGGCGACGCGGCTGGTGGTGGGTTTGGCGGTGGTCCCCGCAGGCCGGGCGTACCAGGTGGAGGCCCCGGCGGACCGAGCGGACCACCCAGAGGGCTTGATCAGAATGCGGCTCAGGCAGCAGCCGAAGGGATTGGGCCTCCGCGGGTACGGACCGACTTTTCGGTCTCCGAGGTAACGCCTTTAGTGATTCACGGAGTGATGTACATCACGACTCCGTATGGCCGGGTGACGGCTCTTGATCCCACGAGCGGGAAAGAGATATGGAGTTATAAACTTGCTTCGGGCGAGCCCGCTACGCGTGGCGTGGAGTATTTTCCCGGGGACAAGCAGACTCCTGAATTGATTGTGGTGGGGACCTCGGATGCGAAGCTGTTCACGCTCGATCCGAAGATCGGCGCGCTGAACAAGTCCTTTGGTGTTGACGGCATCGTCGATCTGGATACGCCAGAGATTACGCATGGCCTCCCCAGGGCCAGCAGTGGTTTGTCGTCGCCGCCGATCATGTACAAGAACCTCATCATCCTTGGGGGGCGCACGACCGAGAACGGCGGACCTGGGCCTTCGGGCGATGTGCGCGCATTTGATATTCACACGGGCAAACTTGCGTGGACGTTTCACTCGATCCCGCAGCCAGGCGAAGCGAACTATGGCACATGGATGGGGGATAGCGCGCATCAGCGTTCTGGCGTCAACGTCTGGGGCCTGATTACGGTCGATGCGAAGCGCGGCATCGCGTATTTGCCGTTCGGTGCTCCATCGGGCGATGCGTTTGGCGGAGACCGGCCCGGCAACAACCTCTACAGCTCCAGCATCGTTGCGGTCAACGCAGAGACCGGAAAGTACATCTGGCACTTCCAGCTTGTTCACCACGACATCTGGGACTTCGATCTGGAGACGCCTCCTTTGCTGATGGACGTCAAGAGAGGTGGCAAGACGATTCCTGCGGTAGCTGTCATTGAGAAGGACTCGTTGCTGTACCTGCTGGATCGTACGAACGGCAAGCCGATCTATGGTGTCGAAGAGCGGCCCGTGCCGCAGAGCCAGGTACCGCAGGAAAAAACCTCACCGACGCAGTCTTTCCCGGTCAAACCGGAACCGCTCGCGCGCCAGACGATGACTGCTGCCGACATCGCCACGGTGACGCCGGAGCTGGAAGCAGCGTGCCAGAAGCTGATAGCCGATAATCATTTGGAGTTGGGTGGGCCTTTCCTTCCGGTGGGGTACAACCACGTTCGGGTTAATTTCCCTAGCGAGATTGGCGGCGTCAACTGGCCGGGGGGCACCTTCAACCCGCATCTGGGCCTGTACTACATCAACGTGATGAATCTGGGCCAGATGCAGGGCTATAAAGATCCCGCCAGTGGCCCAGTAAAGGACGATATCGCCGGCACTAACAAATTCAGCGGACGCGGAGGCCCTTACGCCACGCTGAGGCCGGGTGGACGCTTCAAAGATAACGCCAGCAACATGCCATGCCAGCAGCCTCCGTGGGGCGAGTTGGTTGCCGTCAATGTAAATACCGGCGATATCGCGTGGAAGGTGCCGCTTGGCATTACTGAAAGCCTGCCCTTGGATAAGCAGAAGACCGGACGACCAGGCATCGGCGGGCCCATCGCGTCAGCGGGTGGACTCGTCTTCGTAGGTGCGGTCGATGATAACCGCTTCCGCGCCTTCGATGCCAAGACCGGAAAGGAACTGTGGTCTGCCAAGCTAGACGCAGCAGCAGGAGCCGTTCCCAGCACTTACGAGGGCAAAGACGGACGCCAGTATGTCGTCGTGGTGAGCGCAGGAAACAGCTTTGCAGCGGAGCCTCCAACATCGGATGCAATCACTGCGTTTGCATTGCCGAAATAACCCTTCAAGAAGCTCGCCCGCAACCGTTGGAGCGAGCTTTCTTCTGCATAATTGCGTTCCGCTGCCTTAGCATCCTTTCTGATAGGAAGTTCGTGGATCCAATCCGTCTAGGCAATCATGCGGAGACGGATTGGATTCGTCTCCACTGACCTCTCTCCACAAGACAAGATCTTCCGCAGCAATAGCCCGAGCATGCGACCTTCTCGAAGCCGTTTCGCATAATACTCGTGGCTGTCGCACACAAATAGACGATCGAAGCCCGCGAGCGTTACAGCAACAGCAATGGGCCAACCGCTTGGCTGGCCCATTGCTGTTGCCTGGATTTGAGTTGTCTTACTTCGGCGGTTCAGGGGTCGGCAGTGCGCCCGGCGTTGGCGGGGGCACTGGGATGGGGGTTACATCGGCGTTGACCTCGCCGAGCGCCCATCTAATTGCCTGCAGATACATTTCCTGAATCTTGGGGTTGTCCCATGTGGAGGGAGAATGCGCGAAGGTTGCGTAGAAGACCCGCCCCTTGCCGTACATTCTTGCCCAGGCGAGGGCGTAAGGATAATCCGCAGCCTTCATACCGCGGGCCTTTGTCTTATCCAGCTTGGTTGTGTCCAGCCGCAACAAGATGCGGCTCTTTTCCGGTGAGAAGCCGCTGCTCTGATAGAACTCGTCATTGATGGTGAAGCTCGACCCAAATTGGCTCATGCCCGGGAACTTAGGATCCATGACAATGACGGTGCCGTCGACGTGACCCCAGGGATGCTGGTCGAATCGGCCGCCAAGCATCTCGCCAAACTCTGGCCATGAGAGGAATGCGGTGTCGCCCACGTGTGCGGCCACGAAGCCCTTGCCAGCATCGTGGACGAACCAGAGGAGGTCTGCGCGCTGCTGTGGGTCGAGATCGATCTCACGGTGTCCCATGAAGAAAATGGCATCCACGTTGCAGAGGCTGGGTCCGCCGCTTGCCGGCTCTCCATTGGTCATCTTCGGGTTACGCGAGATGATGTTCGAGTCGGTGCGAATCCATGTGTCGTAGTCGCCGGATTTATAGCCAAGCTCCTCGATCACCGCCATGGCGTGACCGATATCGTGTTGCGCGATGCCATTCCGCGTGTCGGCCCAGATCAAAAGACGCTTCTTCGGAGGCCCCGTCGGCGTCTCTGCTCCTTCACGGGGCGGCCCCGCAGGCCGGACACCGTCAAAAGGCGGTCCACCGCCTCCAGGGCGAGGCCCACGGCGCGCTCCGGGAGCAGGACAACCTGTGGGGTCTGGGGTGGGTGCCTGCGCGACGCCAGAAACCGGGTTGGCCAATATCAGCGCAACCGTAAGTGATAGAAAACAGCCTTTCAACATTGCATCTCCTCGGCAACGTATGGCAACGCGCTCACTGCCCATTGTCTACAGGACGTGATGCTAGCACGCAGTGTAAGACCAAGCCCGCCATGAACGGTGTCAGCACGGTAAGTTCGTTGACTTCAAATTATGGCGAGGCCTAGCATCCAACCGATCCACCCAGCTGGACTTGGTGTGCATGAAAACTATTGCACACAGGGTCGTTTGAAACGAGGACCGATGAAACTAAGTAAACGCGCTCATCTATTTGTGATCGCATGCTTCCTATGCTGCTCCTGTGCTTTCGGGCAGTCACTGAACACCTCTCAGATTGTTGGCACGGTGCAGGACCAGACAGGCGCTGCTATCCCTGGCGCGGTTGTCGTGGTGACAAGAACCGATACCGGCTTTACGCGCACAGTGAAGACTAGCGGCTCTGGCGGCTACGTGGCCTCGGATCTTCCGCTGGGCCCCTATAAAGTTCAGGTATCTGCCCCCGGCTTCCGCAATTTTAATGAGACGGGCATTGTGCTGCAAGTTGGCAGCAGCATCACGGCAGACGTGAAGCTGCAGCTGGGCAATGTTCAGGAAGAAGTGACCGTGCAGGCCAACGGCGTTCAAGTGGAGACGGTGAGCAATGGCATCGGCCAGGTCATCAATCAGCAGCAGGTTGTCGAACTCCCGCTCAATGGTCGTGACCCAACCCAACTGATTGCACTGGCTGGCGCAACAACCACGGCTCCGGGGGGCGACCTCAACAGCAATAAGAACTTTCCTACGATCACCATTGCGGTTGCGGGTGGTCTGCCCAACGGTGTGGCCTATGTGCTGGATGGCGGCAACCACAATGACGTGTTCAATAATCTGAATCTGCCGCTGCCCTTCCCGGACGCGCTGCAGGAATTCAAGTCGGAGACAAGTTCGCTGCCGGCTCAGTATGGCAACCATGCCTCCGCAGCGATCAACGCCGTCACCAAAAGCGGCACGAACAAGTACCACGGCGACCTGTTCTATTTCGTGCGCAATTACATGTTCAACGCTGCGAATTTCTTCAACTACAACTCCACCACCGGCCAGAAGACGCGAGACAGCTTGAAGCGTAACCAGTTCGGCGGCGTGATTGGCGGGCCGATCAAGAAGGACAAGCTCTTTTTCTTCGCGGGCTACCAGGGCACCATCGTCCGGTCGAACCCCAGCGTCAGCCTGGTACATGTGCCAACGCAGTCGATGCTGAATGGCGACTTTACGGCTGCGATCAATTACGCCAACCCGGCCACGGGCAAGAATTGCTTCAACGCCACCCCGGGCTCTACGAAGCTGAGCGGCCCGTTTGTCAACAACAAGATCGACCCTGCGACCTACAGCCCGCAGGCACTGGCGATGATCAAGGCCGGCATACCGGTCGTGACCGATCCAACGAACCCCTGCGGCAACTTCAACGCACCCCTCTCCGCGAACTCGACACAGCATCAGGTGATTGGGCGCACGGACTACACCCTGAACTCGCAGCAGACCATGTTCGCTCGTTACCTCTATGCGCGCTATAACTCGCCGGTGACGGTCGATCCCACGAACATCCTGACGGCGAACCAGGTCGGCCAGCTGAATCAGGACCAGGCTCTGACCATCGGTCATACTTACGTGATCACCCCGAACATCGTGAACTCCCTTAGAATCACCGGCGATCGCACGTTGGGACTGCGCTTCTTGGCACCGTTCTTCGATCCGGCGTCGGTCGGCATCAATGCCTACGCAAATCCGGGACTGAAGGGTTTCATGGGTCTTAGCGTCACCAATGGATTCTCGCTGGGGCAGGGCGGTAACAATCCTGGCTATTTCAACACAGTGAAGTACCAGCTTGGCGATGACGTGACGGTTGTCCGCGGAAACCATTCGATGGCGTTCGGCGGACAGTATTTGTTTGCCTACATGAACACCGTCAACAACCGCCCAACGAACGGCTCATATAGCTTCGCAGGAACGGTGACCGGTGCAAACTCGGTGGGGTATGCAGACTTCCTGACCGGTAACGTGAGCTCCTTTAGCCAGGGTGCAGCCGACTACGAGAATGATCGGTGGAACTACGTTGCCGTTTACGCTCAGGACTCCTGGAAGATCACTAACAAGTTCACTGCGAACTACGGTTTACGCTGGGAACCATACATTCCGTTCTATAACGTGAACTCGCATGCACAGAATTTTGATCTGACCCGCTTTACCGCGAACCAGAAGAGCAGCGTGTACTCGAATGCTCCTGTAGGCTTGATCTTCCCGGGCGATGCTGGTTTCCCGGGACGCTCGTACAACCGGGGCAAGACCTTCACCGGCTTTCAGCCCCGCGTCGGCTTCACATTTGATCCGTCCAGCGATGGCACGGTGTCCATTCGTGGCGGGTACGGCCTGTTCTATGACACGCCGCAGATGTTCTTCGACACGCGCTATTCGAATTCCCCGCCGTGGGGCCAGACAATTTCGCTTGCGAATACAAGCCTGGCAAATCCGTTCTCGGTCTATCCGGGAGGAAACCCGTTCCCGGGTCTGCTGAACCTGAACTCAGGTACGACTTTCGTGCAGGCGGGTGTGTATGTCAATACGCCTCTGAACCTCAAGCCGATGTATCTGCAGCAGTGGAACCTGAGCGTGCAGAAGCAATATAAATCGTGGCTGTTTGGTGCTACGTATCTCGGCAACAAGACGACCCACCTGACGACCTCGTACGAGATGGATCCGGCCACCTATATCCCGGGTACATCCACGGGCGTGGCCGGGTCGTGTGGTGCCATTCCGCTGGCGTCGCTGCCGAAAAAGGGCGCGGCATGCTCGTCCACGGGGAACACCAATGCACGACGGCTGTTGTACCTGCAGAACCCCGCGCAAGGTGCCTTCTACTCCACCATCGGCATGTTGGACGATGGCGGTATCGCGAACTACAACGGCATGCTGTTGTCGGTGAATCGGCGCGTTTCAGTCATGAACCTGGTGGCCAACTACACCTGGTCTCATTGCCTGAGCGAGGCTGAGACAACGGAGCTGACGGGGCCGTCGTATGTTATCCCCGGCAACCGCCAGGCCAGTTACTCCAATTGCGATTCAGACCGCCGCCATGTGGCCAACGTTTCGATGATTCTGAGCGCTCCTAAATTCAGCGAGCGTTACACCAATCTCATCGTTGGCGGATGGGGTCTGTCGACCATCCTGACGGCGCGCAGTGGTGGTTACTTCACCGTGACCAGCGGTGTTGACAACGCGCTCTCCGGCATCGGCAATCAGGTTGCCATTACCACCGGCAACCCCTACGGCACCAAGAAGGCATTTGGAACCCAGGGCCTCTTGAATGCCGCTTCCTTCAAAGCCGCGGCGACAGGCACGTACGCGGTCAGCCCGCCGCTTACACTGCATGGACCTGGCAGTTACGAGTTGGATATGGCCCTCACA